>NZ_JBQFLY010000005.1:0-262310 GCF_056531545.1 Ruegeria sp. N10
TGGTCGACCTGCGCCCCAAGGGCGTCAAGGGCAACGCCACCGAAAAGGCCCTGGGCCGGGCGCATATCACCTGCAACAAGAACGGCGTGCCATTTGACCCGGAAAAGCCGACCATCACGTCGGGCATCCGCCTGGGCAGCCCCGCCGGCACCACCCGCGGCTTTGGCGAGACCGAATTCCGCCAGATCGCCGACTGGATCATCGAAGTGGTCGACGGCCTGGCAGCCAACGGCGAAGACGGCAACTCCGAAGTCGAAGCCAAGGTCAAAGCCCAGGTCGCTGACCTCTGCAACCGCTTCCCCATCTACCCGAACCTGTAAGCCGAAAGGTCCCAACCATGAGCTTTCACCCAATTGAACAAGCCCCCGCCCGCCTGAACCGCAGTGAGCTTGCCGTGCCCGGCAGCCAGCCCGGAATGTTTGAGAAGGCCGCGAAATCGGACGTGGATGTCATCTTCCTCGATCTGGAAGACGCCGTCGCGCCCGATGAAAAGGAACAGGCGCGCAGGAACATCATTCAAGCGCTGAACGATATCGACTGGGGGAGCAAGACCATGTCGGTCCGGATCAATGGTCTGGACACCCATTACATGTACCGGGATGTCGTGGATGTCGTCGAACAGGCGGGCCAGCGTCTGGACCTGATCATGATCCCAAAAGTCGGGACAGCCGCAGATGTGTATGCGGTCGACATGCTGGTGACCCAGATCGAAGACGCCAAGGGATACAAGAAACGGATCGGGTTCGAACACATCATCGAAACCGCGCTTGGTATGCAGAATGTCAGCGCGATCGCGGCGGCATCAAAGCGCAATGAAAGCCTTCATTTTGGTGTCGCGGATTATGCGGCCTCGACGCGCGCGCGAACCACAATCATCGGGGGCGTGAACCCGGACTATTCGGTTCTGACCGACCCGGATGCCGACGGAGGCCGCCTGACCCACTGGGGCGACATGTGGCACTATGCACTTGCCCGCATGGTGGTTGCGGCGCGCGCCAATGGATTGCGTCCCATCGACGGGCCGTTCGGTGATTTTCAGGACCCCGACGGCTATAAGGCCGCGGCCAAACGTGCCGCTGTTTTGGGATGCGAAGGAAAATGGGCCATCCACCCCAGCCAGATCGCGCTGGCCAACGAGGTGATGTCGCCCTCGGATGCCGAAGTTACCAAGGCACGGCGTATCCTTGTCGCCATGGCCGAGGCCGAGGCGGATGGGAAAGGTGCCGTGTCACTGGATGGCCGTCTGATCGACTATGCCTCGATCCGTCAGGCCGAAGTGCTGGTTGAAAAGGCAAGCCAGATCGCTGCGGCCTGATCGCCCGCACCAAACCTGACTTGCGTGGGCGCACTGTCCACGCATATTCTCCAGCGCTTTGACGGGCGGACTACGGCGCTAACATAAATCGGCTGTCCGCGTTTCGCGAAAATTGCCTCCCTAAAACGTTTGTCACATTTTGACCAGCAAACGGATGCTGCCTTAAATCGCTACGACAAAAGCAAGGGATGTTTCCGAGTTCGACACCTGAAACCGGAACCCTGCCAATCCCGGTTCACTGCCCCGACAGGTTTCCGTTCCGAAATGCGGTCGGCGTCTGACCGAACTCGGCCTTGAACGCACGGGTCATGGCACTGGCGTTTTCGTATCCACAGCGCCCCGCGATCTCGGCGATGGATTGTTCCGTATCCTCGGCCAGATTACGCGCGCGGTTCAGGCGCAGACGCCGGTACAGCGCTTGCGGAGTTGTTTTCAGTTCCGCCTGAACATGCGTTTCGAGCCTTTTCTGTGAACATCCGATTTTCCGGGCCACACTCCGGACCGAAAGCGGTGCTTCAAGATGCGCCTGCATGACAGTCAGAGCGCGATTGACCAGCGTGTCCTCGGATTTCAGAGGCAGGTCATAATGGCCACGCCCGTTCCGGCTCATGAACAGGTGCTCGACCTCCATCGCCAGCAGCGGGCCGTGATCCCGGCGGATCAAGGTCAGGGCCAGATCGAAGGCTGCCATGGCCCCGGAACAGGTCAGCCGGTTGCCATCAATGACAAACCTTTCCCGCACGGCCTCCACCGCCGGAAACCTTTCCTCGAACCGCGAAAACTCGTCCCAATGAATGGTCGCCCTGTGGTCATCCAGCAATCCGGCACTGGCAAGCAGCCAGCTTCCCGTATCCAGCCCGGCCAGATGCTTGTGTTTCTTGGCCGCTGCCAGCACGGCACGCATGGTCGACCGCGTATCCAGCTTCAGGTATCCATATGACGGCATGACAACAAGAAAATCCCCCTGTTGATCGCCGATGGCCCCGTTCGGGGTGACGACAAGGCCGCTGGAGCTTTGAACAGGGTTGCCGTCAAGCGAACAGAAGCGCCACGCATATAACGCCTGTCGCGACAGGGTGTTCGCCGCCCGCAACGGTTCGACCATGTTCGCAAGGCAATGGTTCGAGAACCCGTTGAACAGCAGGACATTGTACTGCTGCGATAATATTTTCGAATTTGGCATGAAACTGATCTATCTCTGCATGCCGCGACCATGAGCTATGGCGTTTGGTTGGTCAACCACCGATCCAGGGAATCCGCGCCATGCAGTTTGGTCTGACAGAAGAACAGGACATGATCGTCTCGACGGTCCGCAGCTTTGTAGAAAAAGAAATCTACCCGTATGAAGACGCGGTAGAACGCAGCGGAACGGTCCCGCTGGAGCTTGGCAATGAGATCAAGCAGAAATGTATCGATCTGGGGTTCTATGCTTGCAACTTCCCCGAAGAAGTGGGCGGCGCGGGCCTGTCGCATCTGGATTTTACACTGGTCGAGCGTGAACTGGGCCGTGGGTCGATGGCGCTGACGCATTTCTTTGGCCGCCCGCAGAACATCCTCATGGCCTGCAACGACGAACAGCGCGAACGCTATCTGCTGCCCGCAGTGCGCGGGGAAAAGATGGACGCGCTGGCGATGACTGAACCGGATGCCGGATCGGACGTGCGCGGCATGAAATGTCAGGCAGTGCGCGACGGTGGCGACTGGGTCGTCAACGGTTCGAAACATTTCATCTCGGGCGCGGAACACGCGGATTTCTTCATTGTCTTCGTTGCCACCGGCGTGGATGAGACCCCGAAAGGCCCCAAAAAACGCATCACCACCTTCCTAGTGGATCGCGGCACACCGGGCTTTGAAGTGCGCGACGGCTACAGGTCCGTCAGCCACAGGGGCTATAAAAACTGTATCCTGTATTTCGATAATTGCCGACTGTCCGATGCGCAGGTTCTGGGCGAGGTCGATGGCGGCTTTGCCGTGATGAACGAATGGCTCTACGCGACCCGGCTGACGGTTGCGGCCTTCTCGGTCGGGCGCGCTCGGCGCTGCTTTGATTATGCGCTGAACTACGCCGCCGAGCGCAAGCAATTCGGCCAGCCCATCGGCAAGTTTCAGGGTGTGGGCTTTCAGATTGCCGACATGATCACCGAGATTGACGCCGCCGACTGGCTGACCCTTGCCGCCGCTTGGCGTCTGGATCAGAACCTGCCCGCAAACCGCGAGATCGCCTCGGCCAAGCTCTATGCCTCCGAGGCATTGGCGCGGGTCACCGACACGACGCTGCAAATCTTCGGCGGCATGGGCCTGATGGATGATTTCCCGATCGAACGGTTTTGGCGCGACGCCCGGGTCGAACGGATCTGGGACGGCACGAGCGAGATTCAGCGCCACATCATCAGCCGCGATCTTCTGCGTCCGCTGGGCGCCTGACCATGACCAAAGACCTGACCCGGCTGTTGCGCCCGAAATCCATCGCTGTCATTGGCGGCGGTGCATGGTGCCAACAGGTTATTCTGCAATCCGAACGCATGGGATATGCTGGTCAGATCTGGCCGGTCCATCCCAAGGCTTCTGACATTTCGGGCCACAAGGTTTATGGCCATATCGAAGACCTGCCCGACGCACCTGACGCGGTTTTCATCGGCATCAACCGCCACGCCACGGTTGAAGCGGTTCAAGTCCTGTCCAGCATGGGTGCGGGTGGCGCTGTCTGCTTCGCCTCGGGCTTTTCCGAAGCCGTGGCCGAGGACGACACCGGCGGGGATTTGCAGGATCAACTGATCAACGCGGCCGGTGACATGCCCATTCTGGGCCCGAACTGCTATGGCTTCATCAACGCGCTGGACGGGGCATTGCTGTGGCCGGATCAGCACGGGGTTGTGCCCGTCGACAAGGGCGTGGCGATCCTGACGCAAAGCTCGAACATCTCGATCAACCTGACCATGCAGAAACGCGGGCTGCCGATTGCCTATATGGTGACCTGCGGAAATATGGCTCAGACCAGTCAGGCGCAGATCGCCTCGGCCCTGATCGATGACCCGCGCGTGACCGCAGTGGGCCTGCATATCGAAGGCTTCAAGAACATCCGCGAATGGGAAGCACTGGCCGCCAAAGCCCATGCAAAAGGCGTCCCGCTGGTTGCCCTCAAGGTCGGCGCATCGGAACAGGCGCAGGCGGCAACCGTTTCCCATACCGCGTCACTGGCGGGCAGCGATGCCGGGGCGCAGGCGCTGCTTGACCGGCTTGGCATTCCACGCCTTTCGGCGCTGCCTGACTTCCTTGAAACACTCAAACTGTTGCACTGCTACGGGCCGCTGCCGGGGGGCAACATCGCCTCGATCAGCTGTTCGGGGGGCGAGGCGAGCCTGATTGCCGATACGGCCGTTGGCACTGGGCTGCAATTTCCACGGCTGAGCGGTGAAAAGCTGACCCGCCTGCGCAGCGCGCTCGGGCCCATGGTCGCGCTGAACAACCCGCTGGATTATCACACCTATATCTGGCGTGACGAACTGGCGATGACGCGGGCTTGGTCGGGCATGACGGGCGACGATATCGACATGACATTCTCGATCGTCGACTACCCGACCACCGACTCCACCGATTGGGCCTGCGCAACGCAGGCAGCGTTGAACGTACGGGCAGAAACCGGCGCCCGGTTCGCGATTGTCGCCACCTTGCCGGAGCTTTTACCGGAAGACATCGCACAACAGCTGATGGCCGGGGGTGTTGTACCCTTGATGGGCCTGCGCGAGGCGCTGTCTGCGACCCGCGCCGCAGGGCAGGTCAAGGCCCCATCCGCAACGCCCGTTTTGCAGCCGGGTATGATGGAACCAACCCAAATCCTGACCGAAGGCGCCTCGAAGGCGGCGCTGGCGGAATGCGGCCTACGCATCCCGCAAAACCGGACGGTGCGGGGCGCGGAAGCTGCCCGTGCCGCAGCGGACCAGATGGAAGGCCCTTTTGCCGTCAAGGGTGTCGGGCTTGCGCATAAATCCGAACACAGCGCCGTTCGGCTGGGCATCCGGGCCCAGGACGTCGCGGCTGTCGCGGCAGATATCGGCACCGAAGACATCCTGATCGAGGAGATGGTCACCGGACCCGTTGCCGAACTTCTGATTGGCGTGGTGCGTGATCCCGCCCATGGGTTTGTTCTGACCCTTGGGGCAGGGGGCGTGCTGACCGAACTGCTGCGCGACACGGTTTCTTTGCTGGTGCCCAGCCCGCCCGAAGACATCCGCTCCGCCCTTAGCCAATTGAAGATCTCCCCGCTGCTGGCGGGCTATCGCGGCCAACCGGCGGCTGATATGGATGCGGTTGTTGCCGCGGTCGAGGCCGTTCAGACCTATGTCATGCAAAATGCCGACACGCTTGGCGAGGTCGAGATTAACCCGCTCCTGTGCACGCCGGACAAGGCCGTTGCCGTGGACGCCCTGATAAGAAAGGCCTGAGATATGGACCCGATCAAAACCCGCCGCGATGGTTCGATCCTTGAGGTTACGTTGGACCGCCCTAAGGCAAACGCGATTGATCTGATCACCAGCCGCAGAATGGGCGAGGTCTTTGCTGAATTCCGCGACGACCCGGACCTGCGCGTGGCCATCCTGACCGGCGCTGGCGAAAAATTCTTTTGCCCCGGCTGGGATCTGAAAGCTGCCGCCGACGGCGACGCGGTGGACGGAGATTACGGCGTCGGCGGGTTCGGAGGCCTGCAAGAGCTGCGCGACCTGAACAAGCCCGTGATTGCGGCCGTCAACGGTATCGCCTGCGGCGGCGGGCTAGAGCTGGCCTTGTCAGCAGATATGATCCTTGCAGCTGACCACGCCACTTTTGCCTTGCCGGAAATCCGCTCGGGCACCGTTGCGGATGCCGCCAGTGTCAAACTGCCCAAGCGCATCCCCTATCACATCGCGATGGAGCTGCTGCTAACAGGCCGCTGGTTTGATGCCGAAGAAGCCAACCGCTGGGGTCTGGTGAACGAGATCGTCGCCGCTGATCAGCTGATGGACCGCGCGTGGGACCTTGCCCGCCTGCTGGCGTCAGGGCCGCCGCTGGTCTACGCGGCCATCAAGGAAATCGTGCGCGATGCCGAAGACGCCAAGTTTCAGGACGCCATGAACCGCATAACCAAACGGCAACTGCGCAGCGTGGATGTCCTCTATTCCAGTGAGGACCAGCTTGAAGGCGCGCGTGCATTTGCCGAAAAACGTGATCCGGTCTGGAAAGGCAAATAATAACGCGGTGTGTTTGTCGCGCGGATCCGGTAAATTTCCCATTTACTGATCCGCGTCACAGGTGCACAGTTGGGTATGCCTTATTTCGAACGAAAACCATACGTTAGCACGCCGCTTCCGGTCAGCCCGATCGCTCCGCAGCCGGACGCGCAACCGATCTCGGATATCGCACGCCGCGTGCTTGGGGCTGAACGGGGCACGAAACAGCCGCTTGAGGGGCCATTTGCGTGCCGCAAAACTTGCCACCCCGGCGGCACCGCGACCATTTTGCTGTCCTTTGACGCACCAAACGGTGGCGGGCCTGTCGCATTACAGTTCGAACCGGGTGACCTGATCAACCGGAACGGCGACACTCTTCCAGCAAACCGGGTTAATGTTGTTCCCCGGCAAATCCAGCTAAACCCCGGCGAGTCAACGGATGTTGCCGTCATTGTAACCGTGCCGGACCTTGCCGATCCCGGCGAATATCACGGCCGGATTGCCTGCACGGGTACAGTGCAAACTTCGATCCTCGTGATGTATGAGGTGGCGAACGCTCAAACCTGACGGGTTACGAGGTAGTCCATGAAATGGCCCAGAAACGCGCGGGGTACTTCTTCGGTGGCCGCAAAAACCTGCGCAAACTCCTGACGGGCCGAGGCCAGCAAGTCATTGGCCGCGTCCTGTGCATATCTGATGCAGCCATAGTGATCCATGCGATCCAGAACCCAGCCCACATCCTGCGTCGAGCGGCTGTCGCGCGGGTTTGACAGCATATCCGACAGGCGTGCTTTTTCGGGCTCGTCCGCCTGCAAGCTAAGCCGCCCTAGCATCAGCGTGCGTTTGCCTTCGTAGATGTCCCCGCCGATCTCTTTGCCATATTTGTCCTGCGAGCCCACGAGGTTCAGAACATCATCCTGTATCTGAAACGCGGCCCCCAGAAAAAACCCAAACGCGTTAAAATCGTCCAGGTTCAACGCGCCAGACGCCACATCATTTGGCCGGGCAATCAGCGCCCCGATGCGCATGGGGTGAATGAAGCTGTACCAGCAGGTCTTTTTCAGACACATCGTCAGATAATCCGATGCGTCCACGTTCAGCCGGTTGTCCCGTATCCAGCCAAGCTCCAGTGCCTGACCTTCAATGGACTGTTGCAACAGATGATCAAACTCGTCCACCACGCGCATGCCGGTTTCAGGGCCAAGCGGCCCAAGGTTCTGGCGCAACAGGCGCAGGGCCAGCGATTGCATCCCGTCACCGGTATTGATGGCCAAAGGGACCCCAAGACGCTTGTGCATACACGCGCGCCCTCGCCTGAAATCGCTTTGATCCTCGATATCGTCATGGATCAGAAACGCGTTGTGCAGCAGTTCAAGAACAGCGGCTGACACCCTCGCGGTCTCGCTGTCACCGCCGAAAGCCTCGCAGGTGGCTAGCAACAGTGCGGGCCGCAACCCCTTGCCCGAGGTTTCAATGTAATCCCGCATCGGCCCGTACAAATAGGCCTGCGGCTCGCCCGTCGGCAACAGCTGCAAAAGCGTCTCACGGGCCCGATCCCCGTAAGAGGTCAGCGTTTTCAGAAAATCCTGCTGTGCCGCAGGATCCAGATGTGCTGTGCCAGTGGCCACAGGGTCATCCCTTCTGGGTGATGATCACACGGGTTTTGGTCTCGTTCCTGCCCGTCTCGGCAAGGTTGGGTCCTGCCGCCGAAAAAGGTGCATCCGTCAGCGGCAAGGCTTTGGACAACACCCCCGACTGGCCGCTGTCCCGGCCCAGATCAAAGGCAACATCCTCTGCAATCTCCTCTCCGGGGATCGGAAGATCAGCCGTCGGCTCGTAGGCCACGATTAGGTCAAGCAGCTCTTTCGGAGGGCAGATCATGCGCAACGCGTCCGCAATCGCAGGGTCTTCGGTAATCCCGCCGGGTTTTGAGTATTCCGTAGCCGGTTTTGCAATGACGGCAAGCGGCCCTTCGCCGCCACGCTCAACACCCACGGAATCCTGTCCCATCCTCAGCGCGGCTTCGACCGCAACCGCAAACCGGTTGTCCCAGGGTAGGCCGGCCTGATAGCGGGCAAAATCATAGGCGCGCAGCGGTTTCAGGATATCCGGCTCGTGCAGATCCCAGATTTGGCAGGGCTCTGCTTTTGATCCGCCGCGTTGCAGGATGGCATTGACCGCCCGACGTGCCGCTTCGTTTGCCCCTTCCATGGTGGCAAGGTCGGTGTAGGTGCGCACATAATCCGACGCCAGCATGAAGTTCGGGATCAACGTGGCCGCCTCAGGGCGCAACCGCCAGCTGTTGATGCGGTTGACCAACAGCGGCTCCACATTGGTTTGGCGCTTGGGGTCGTTGGGATCCTGCACAATATCAGGATCAAGGAACCAGTAATGCATGTCCTCGTCGCGCAGGACGGTCTGGCCATCCACGTTGACGCTGCGCTTGAGCTGTTCCCAAACCTCGTGCGCAATCTCTTCGCGGCTACAATCACGCGCGGTTTTTCCGTTCAACCCCGGCTTGTCCCATTCCGAGATATCTATTGAAAGCAGGCCCTTGGTCTTGCCTTCTGCCCAGTTTTCAAAGTTGATGGCCGACCAGAACTGCTTTTGTGAAACCGCGGTCAGGGCCCAGGGGCTGTCAATGAAAATGACGTGGCCGTGGGTCAGTTCAACATCCTTGGTCAGGTAGAACTGAATTCCGTTCATCCATTGCACGTCTTCGGCCAGCAGGGGCAGCTTGGCCAGAGACGGGTCGATTGCCGTCATCGCAGGGGTGATGAGGGGCGCGATCCGTTCGATCGGCATCGCACTGATGAACCAATCCCCGGTGACCTGCTTTTCTTCGCCATCCTGTTCAACCGTCGCGCTGACGATGCGGCCATCCTGGCAGTCGATGCCCGTGACCTTTGAGTTGAACTTGTACACGACCCCCTTGCTTTTGAGGTAATCCAGCCACGGCTGTATCCAGACAAGGTTGGTGGGGCCGTTCAACAACCGGTTGCCATGTGGCTCGGGCGTCGCGATACCCAGCTGAAGTTGAACCGCAATGTCGCCCACGGTCTTTGTACTGGCAGTTGTCGCCTTCGCGGCCACCAGCGAACGGGTCAGGCCAATGGCCAGAAACTTCTGATACGCTTCCGAGCGCTGCTCGGCACCGATGAAATCCCACCACCCGATGCGTTCATATTCATCGAACCGGCGCTCCTTGCAGGATGTCGCGATGCGCCACATGCAGGCGATGAAATGTTCGACATCCTCATAGGCGATCTGGTCCCGTGGCGAGAGCGTGAATGCAACCGTCTTGAGCACGTCGGCCACGTCTTTCAGCGTGCGGGGAAACCGTTCGGGAACGATGATGCCTGGGTCATCGAACTGGCTGACCAGAACCTGAGTGGTGGACACCAGATTATCGTAACAGGTGCCTTTGCCGTAATAGGGCGTGCGCGCCATCGTATCGGTGATATGGCGGTAGAAATTCGGAAAGAACCGGAACCCGTGCTCGCCGGGCAGCCAGGGGCGTTTCACACCGGGGGGATAACTGGCACCGTCCATCTCGGCCCATTTTTCAAGCGCCTTGATGTGTTTCGCCTTGGACCCGTGATCGCCTTCGCCCTTCATCACGGGGATGCTGCGTGCCTTGCCGCCGGGGATCAGCTGGCGCTCGTGAATCTCGACCTCGTATCCACGCTCGATCAGCTCATGCGCCGCGCTCATTCCGGCCACGCCACCGCCCAGTATGACAACCTTTTCAGCCATCAGATGTTCCTTTCGCGGAATAGACGTCAAAGCGCAGGGTGATATCGGACAGGCTTGCTTCCCCGACGCCGAACCCCTGCAACCTGTTCATCCAGGCATAATTCGGGTTTGATGTCAGGTATCGCGGTGCCAGCCGGACCGGGGCCGAGGCGGGCAGATTGCCCTTCGCCAGCCCGGCATACCCATCCGGCCCAAAGTCACACACGCCGGTATCTTCAAACAGGATCGGCGCGCCCCCTTCAACCGGTTGAATAAGCGCTCGGGCGTGCAAAAGTCCCACACCGTCGGACCGCACGCGCATCCAATCGCCCCCCAGCGGATCGATCGTCCCCTTCAGATGAGGCCCATCAACCGTTCCGCCGTTTTTGATCCCGAAATGCAGCCAGATACCGTCGGGCGTTTCACCCGAAGGATAGAACTCGTCGTTGAACGGCACCACAAACCTGCCCACATGTTCCAGCGCGGGCACTTGCGTGATTGGCTTTGCCGGGCGTGGCGGCGCAGGTTCGGGGGCCTTTCCGCGGCCGGGATCATATTCGCGACCACCGGTCGTCAGCACCGGTCGCCAGGTCAATGTCTTTTCCTGGGTCACAGATGGCAGCATGGCTGCAAACTGCTGAAACCCGGTCTTGGGGTCGCATTGCAAGGGCCAGCCGCGAATGGCGCGCTCTGGGCCGCCATCTTCGGAACAGATCACGCGCACCACGTCATGCGAAGACACGGCGGGTCCGGCTTCGATCAGCACCCGATTAAGCCCATTTTCGTTGATCAGTTCGGACCAACGCAATGTCACGCCCCGGTCTGTAAACTCCCCCATGACCAGATCTCCGGTCAGCACGTGATGGTGCAGATCGCCTGTGCTTCCTTGATCCTCAGATGGAATTTCTGCTGCACGCGGAAGATATGTTCGCCGTCAGACGAGGTTTGCAGATATTTCACCGCGATATCCGAAGGCACGACAATCTCGACCGGCGCACCTTGCAGCGATACAAGTGCAGCCTTGTTTGCGGGCAGGGTGCCCGATCGCAGCAGCGGGCCGTCAAGGAACGGAAGAATACTGTCACGCGGCAGCACCATCGAGTTCTCAATCGGCGTGGTCACGGCCTGAAACAGCCCATTGCCCATCACGCAGGCAAAAGGCCCAAGGTATCCGTGAGCTTCCAGTTTATTGATGCCCGCGACCACGGCCTCGAAAACCTCGGGGCCGGAACAGGGCTTTTTCTTCCCGTTGATCGATATGGACTGACCTTCACCAGCCTCCAGCAGCCCCGGATATTTACCGCCCCCGCTGACTGTGTAGATCGGCGGCAGATCGGCAGGTGCGCCACCGGCATGTCTGGGGGCTTCGCCGGTGCCCGGCTGGCCGTTGAAAATGATGTCATCCTCAACCTTGGCCACGACGGCGGCGGCCCGGCGGAACATGATCATGGCCGCGGCCAGTTCCGGATCAGCCACCTGCGCACCTTTCAGGTAGACGTTGACGGAAACCGTCGTCAGCCGCAGGGTGTCATAATCGTTCACTTCCAGACGTTTGGCCGCGCCTGACGCGTTGTCGACCAGACCCAGCTTGTTCAGGGGAACAGATTGCGTGTCCGCAGGCAGCGGCCCATAAAGCGGCAGGAAGCTCGCAGCCACCCGCGCGCGCAGCGCCTCATCATGGACGGCCTTGTTAACGGCATTCCACTGTTCGGTGTTCCAATCCAATGCATCGGTCATTGTAAATCCCTCTTGGTGATGCTGCCCTGTTTGGCCGGGCAGTCCGTCTCGTTCATTCGGCTTTCGTCAAACTGTCCAGTAGTGCCCCGGCGCGTTGTTCCTGAACAACGGCACCACATTCGCGGGCAAGCGCCAATGCCAGTTCAACCTCGGCAATCGCGCTGTCCCGATCACCCTTGGCAGCAAAGGCCTTGGCCCGCACGCGGTGATATTCCGGTTTGTTCAGCGTTTCTCCTCGTTCCCAACCGGGGGTACACACGGTTTCAAGCCGGTCCAGGGCCTGATCAATATCCCCGTGATCGATCATCAACTCAGACAGAACAATCTGATTCTGCGGAAAAGTAAAGTTTCCACCAGACTTTGAGATCAGGTTCATGCACGCTTCGATATGGGCCGGAACGCCCTCGATGTCGCCTTTTCCCGCCTGCGCAAGACCCATGTAGATATCCTGCATGGCGTGAAGATACAGGAACCCTTCCTCGTCGGCGATCTTGCGGGCTTCCTTCATGGTCACGTCCAGCCGGTCCCATTCGCCTGCGTAGGGCAGGAACATGCTGCACGCGCCCATGATGTAGACAAGGTTGGGCGCGTGGTTCAGTGCCCGGCTGACGTCGATGGCTTTCAAGCGCGCGGCCTCCGCCTCATCGAACTTGCCCTGCTGCCACAGAAGGCACCCCTGAATGGCCAGCAATGACGCCGTGGTCGAGGACTGGGTCATCGGCATCATGGCCATGTCCAGCTCGGGCGTGATCAGGGCAAAGGCACGGTCAAGCTGCTGCTCGCAATCCGCAAATTCCCCACGGAAGTAATGCGTAAAGCTCAGCGCGCGGGCTGCCAGCACGTTGGGAACAGTGTCGCCGCTCATACCGGCCATCGCGTCCAGGGCTTGTCCCATCTCCATTGCGCGGTTCATCTGGCCCGCGACAAAGAAATTGGTCCAGCGGCAGAAGGTGGCCGCAAAAAGGGTTTCGCCATCGCCCAAGGCATGGGCAAGCTCCATCGCGCGGGCGGCTGTCTCTCCGACCTGATCGGAGGACCATCCATAAATCGCCATGTAAGCCGGCAGGATATTCATCTGCACCCGAAGCTCGAACCCGTCACGCTCGGCATTGGCGGGCATCGTTCCGATATTGCGCAGGGCCGCGCGAAAGGCCGAGATCGCAGGCAGGTTCGCCAACCGCGACAGGGCTTGTTCGCCTGCCGTAAACCAGTTGGACACCGCCTCATCCTTCAACCCGCCATGGTCGCAGTGATGCGCCACGGTATCGGGGGCGGGGCTTCCGAATGCGTTATGTCCGGCCAGCAAGGCCCGTGCGATTTTCAGGTGAACCTTCTGCCGGTCTTCGCGCAGCAGCGAGTTATAGGCCGTATCCTGAACCAGCGCGTGGTTGAACGTATAGGTGGCCGTTCCGGCTTCGCCCGTGATCAGCACAACGCCAGCCGCCATCAGCTGCATCAGCGCGCTTTCCACATCCATGTCTTCCTGCGCCACCGCCTGGATCATCGCCGAGGTGAAACTGCGCCCGATAACAGACCCAAGCTGCGCAATAGGCTTGGCGTTTTCCATCCGGTCAAGACGCGACATCAACGAATCCTGAAGGGTTGCGGGGATACTCAGGGCATCCAGAACCTCGGCGTTGATCGGCGCATCTTGCGGCAGCTGGTCCAGAACCGCCTTGGTCATCTCTTCGATGTAAAGCGGCACGCCATCGGCTTTCTCGACAATCTGCCTGATCAGGATGACCGGTAAACTGTATGGCTCGGCCACGCGCCGGACCAGTTCCGAGGCTTCACTGCTGGCCAGAGGCGTCAGATCGATGCGGGCCGCGCGGCCTTCGTAATGCTCTGGCGGCTCATATTCAGGGCGATGCGACAGGACCACAAGTATCGGGAACCCGTCCAGTCCTGATGCCAGCGCCTCCAGCACGTCCAGCGTGGTTGCGTCAGCCCAGTGAACATCTTCCACCACCAGCAGCAAGGTGCCGCGCCTGTCGCACAGGCTGCCAATGCTGCGCAACAACACGTCCAGCGACTTGCGGGCCTTCTTCAGGGGGTCGGGATCCGGCGCTGCGCCCGTTTCGACCCCGGCCATATCCAGAAGAACAGGCAAATCCGTGTCGCTCAGACGAGAGGCGGCCTGAACAAAGTCGGAAATCGCGCCTCGGATGCTATCATCGGACTTGTCTCCTGAAACCCGCCTCAACTCTCCCACGATCGGATGAAGCGGAAGGCTGGCCAGATGCGGAATACACTGCAAGGTAAAGGGTTTGACGCCAATTGTTTCAGACAGGGACTTGATCAGCCGCGACTTGCCAATGCCTGCAGCGCCGCCGACAAACGCGAACCTGCCGGACCCCGCCTGTGCATCTTTCCAAAGCTGCGTTAGGACTGAAAGATCGTCGCCCCGGGCGACAAGATCAACAGCTGACTGTCCGACACGCGCATCGAACCGGCTGGTCGCGACGCTTTCGGAAATGGCGCGATAGACCGTGCGCTGATTGTCAAATCCTTTCAGGTTGTGGCTGCCACGGGGCTCGAACTCGAAGGCGCCCTGTGTCAACCGCCACGTCTCTGCGGAGACGACCACCTCGCCCGGCTCGGCCAGACCTTGCAGGCGGGATGCGAGGTTCGCGGTTTCACCGACCAGAAAGTCCTGCGACCCAAGACTTGTTGACGAGACCACCCCCACAACGACCATACCGGTTGCAATTCCCGCCCGCAGATCCAGCTTTTCGCCAAACCTGTTTTCAAGGTTTTGTACGGCTTCAATGGTCTCCAGCACGGCGCGAACGGCGCGTTCGGCATCGTCCTCCATGGCTTTGGGATATCCGAAATAGACCATGATCCCGTCACCCTGCCTGTAGGCCAGGTGACAGCCATGCTGTTTCAGGGTGCCGATCGCCGTATCCAGATACAGGTTCATGATCTGCATCAGGTCTTCCGGGTCATACCGCTGGGCCAGCTGCGTGGACCCTACGAGATCGCAGAAAACCAGCGTAAGCTGTCGCCGCTCGGCTTCGGACCTAAGCTCCTGCCGGGTCGATGCCTCCTCAGATTTCAGACGGGCCTGCGCCTTGCGAAACCGCTTTCTTTCGCCAACCGTTAGCCCCAGATCGCGCAGTTCGGGATCTGTCAACTCGTCCAGAATATCATCATCCACGCCTTCCTGCCGAAACAGGGTGGCATGGTTTTCCAGATCAGCCAGTCGAAGAACTCTTGAGATACGCGGCGATGCCTCAAGGACCCCCGTCATCGTTCTGCGCCCCCGCCCATTTTCCTTCTCCCCTTACTCCCCTCAAAACATATTGTATTTGTATAAGCAAAAATAGAGAGGAATTTACGTTCAATCCACATGACGCAGGGACACCATTGTTAACTTGTTATCTGCTGTGGCAGATGTAGCGTTGAAATTCCACTCCACTTTGAGTTTTTCGTGTCAAATCATTGGCTTTCAGTTTCATATTGATTTTTCACGCGCAAAACTGGGCCCGGCATACTGCCTTGCCGCGCGTAATGGGGAAGGGTGTTTTCCCATAGGCGCTAGGGCCTCGTGCGCTTTTATCGAAGTTGTGGAAATGCGAAAATCAGACCCTGCCGATTTTCGACACTGACGCGCGCCTTAAGCGCTTCCCCTACGTCAATAGTCGCGTCGCGTGCGACACAAGCACCCGCTTTGGCGCTGGAAACGTGACCCGGCAGGATACCGGTTCCACCAAATGGGCAGAACCGGTGTCTTCTTCAGACGGTTGCGCCTTTCAGGCGGATGGCAGTGCCAAGGCTGCCCGCGCAAAGCCCGACCAGAATCGAGATGCCCAGTTCCACCGCTTCCACATGAGCAAACTGAAAGCCCGCAAAAACCAGCGTTTCCAGCATGCCGACAACGGCCCCCAGTGCCGCGCCCAACCACAGCTTGCGGGTCATCATTCCAAGCGCCAGCCCTAGTATGCCGGGCAGGCCCAGGACATTGGCGCCGATTGTTCCAAGTAAGTCTAGCATGTCCGTCCCCACATCAATTCGAGCTGTTGTTCAGAAACGCGCGAATGTCGTCGCCAGAGGCGGATGCATGTTCCTGCAGAACCTCGCCCTCCACGGCCTCGCTTATTTTCTGGTACTGTTCCAGATAGTTTGCGGGCAGATTATGCGCGATGCCCTGATGGCAGTCGATACATGTCATGCCGGTGTCAATGGCGCGCTGGTGTTCCGACGCGGCCCGTGTTTCCTGAATGGTAAAGTCCATGTAGTCGAAGTTATGACAGTTGCGGCATTCACGGCTGTCCGATTCCTTCATCTTCTTCCACACGGCCGAAGCCATGCTCAGGCGATGCGCCTCGTATTGCTCGGGTGTGCTGATGGTTCCGGCCAGCTCATGATAGACGTCTTTGACGGCCATGATCTTGGCTTTGATCTTGTGGCTCCATTCATCCGGCACGTGGCAGTCGGAACAGATCGCACGAACGCCGGAATGGTTGTTGTAATGGACCGTTTCGCGATATTCGCCCAGGTTCGTTTCCATCGTGTGGCACGAAGTACAGAATTCTTCGGTATTCGTCAGCTCAAGGGTCCAGTGAAATCCACCCCAGAACAGGATACCGGCCAGAAATCCGGCCAGGACCAGAAAGCCTGAACTGAACAGCACCGTCGGCGTCCAGATCGCGTTCCAGAGGCGACCAAGCAAGCCGCGGTTTTCAGGGGAGTCGGCCATGTCGGTGCTCCTTTCAGTCTTGCGTTGGATCAATTGCCGGCGGAGGGCTGGAACACGTTGTCGACCAGCGGCGGGGCGTCGGCCTGCGGTACGTGGCACTGGTTGCAGAAATACCGGGTTCCGGCGATCCGATCCAGTTCGCGGCCTTCGCGGTCCAGATAATGGGTCATCGACAGCGTTGGTGCGTTGCGGTCACCGGCTTTGGTCCAGTCATGGCAGGACAGGCACTGGTTGGTACGGATGTCGATCTGGTACTGTTCGACCGAATGCGGGATCAATGGCGGCTGCTGTCGGTAATTGCGCTGCTGCCGCCCTTCGACATTGCGGTGGATCTGGTCCAGCGGCACCGGCTCATCCACGTCCGCACCACGCAGGGATTCAACCTGAGCAGATTGCGCGACGGCCCAACCGCTCAGCAATAATACGGGTAGAAGGGCAATTCCGCCTGTAACGATCGATTTTTTCATCTTGGCACTCCCCTAGATAGGTCTGGCGGCGCGCGGCTCGGGCGCGGCAACTGGATCGAAAGGTTGGACGACGTGGTCGTCGAACCGGTGAGTAAAGGTAAAGACGTCGACCGCGCAGACATCGATGCAGCGGCCACAATTCGTGCAGTCGGGTGACAGGATCAGCGGGGTACTTCCCGGTTTGCCCTTCAGCGCGGGCGAGATCACCTGATTTTCCGGGCAGATCGCGTAACAATCCATGCAGTCATCGCAGGCGGCGCGGTTTGCGGCGCTGATCCGCAGCAGGCTTTTTGCTCCGATCAGGCCATAGAACGCGCCCACCGGGCACAGGTGCCCGCACCATCCGTGGCGCGAGACGAAGACGTCAAAGACAAAGATGGCGGCGATCAAGGCCCAGACAAAGCCCATTCCAAAGACCAGCCCGCGATGCAGCATGGTGATCGGGTTGATCAGTTCCCACGCGATCATGCCGCTCAGACCCGAAACAAGCAGGACGGTTGCCAGAATCCACAGGCGCGTGCCGCGCTTTGGTTGCCAGCCCTTCGGCAGGTCCAGCTTGCGATGCAGCCAGTTGGCCGCATCCGTCACCGGATTGATCGGGCAGACCCAGGAACAATAGACCCGCCCGCCGATCAGCGCGTAGATCACCAGAACGATCGCCCCGCCGATCAGTGCCGTCACCTCGGGCCAGTGGCCTGCAACCATGCTCTGCAACAGGATGAACGGATCGGTCAAAGGCAGCACGCCCAGCGTCAGCGACCCGGCCAGCGTGCCCTGAACGATCCAGATGCCGAACCATGGGCCCAGCAGAAACAGAACCAGAAAGAACAGCTGGCTTGCACGGCGCAGCAGCAGATAGCGATGCGCGCCGATCCAGCCCTTGCTGGCGATGGCCTCGTGACCTGTGGGCATATCTGTGCGGGCGCTCATTGTCCCACCCCCGGCAGATCATATCCCGGAGCAAAGCCGCCGGGCGTGACCAGATTGTCCGTGCCCGGTCCGGGCAAACGGTCCGGCAGATCGATGATCCCCTCGACCACCGGCGCGCCTTTCGCGGCCTTTTCTTCCCAGCCCTTGCGGTAGTGCTCTGCCGAACTGCCCCGCGCTAGCCGGGCAGGCAGCACCTTGATGGCGGCCTCGGGCAGAACACAGCTTTTCTCGCACATGCCGCAGCCGGTGCAGCGGTCGGCGTGGACGGTCGGGATGAACATCGCGTGATGGCCCGACCGCGTGTTGTGCGTGGTGTCCAGCGTGATCGCCTCGTCGATGACGGGGCAGACGCGGTAACAGACATCGCAGCGCAACCCGAGGAAGTTCAGGCAGTTCTCCTGATCGACCAGAACCGCGACCCCCATCTTCGCATCGTCGATATTGTCCAACGCGGGGTCCAGTGCCCCGGTCGGACATGCGGCGACACAAGGGATGTCGTCGCACATCTCGCAGGGAATATCCCGGGCGGTGAAAAAGGGTGTTCCCGTCGCCACCGCGTCCAAGCCCAACTCGGCCAGTTTCAGCGTATCGTATGGGCAATCCCGCACGCATAATCCACAGCGGATGCAGGCCGACAGAAACTCCTTTTCCGGCAGCGCGCCGGGCGGGCGCAAAGCCTCGGCTGGCAGGGCGCGGGCGTCGCGGGCCAGATAGGCCAGCACCGTCCCGGCGACCACGCAGCCGCCCGCCGCCCGCGCCGAATCCTGCAGGAACCGGCGCCGCTGCGGCGAAAGGGGTTTGTCGGCAAAAGACATGAGGATTTACCCGTACGATCCTTGTTGCCTATGCGCGCTCGACCTTGCAGGCGCATTTCTTGAAGTCGGTCTCTTTCGACAGCGGGCAGGTCGCGTCCAGCGTCAGCTTGTTGGTCAGCTGGCCTTCATCAAACCACGGCATGAACACCAGACCGCGCGGCACCTTGTTGCGCCCACGGGTCTCGACCCGGCTGGTGACCTCGCCTCGACGGGTGGACAGAACAATCTCCTGACCCCGGCGCAGATCCCGATCCTTGGCGTCCTGCGGATGCATGTAAACCACAGCAGCGGGATAGGCGCGGTGCAGTTCTGGCACACGGCGTGTCATCGACCCCGAATGCCAGTGTTCCAGCACGCGACCGGTGCACAGCCACAGATCATATTCGGCATCCGGTTCCTCGGCCGCAGGTTCGTAAGGCGCAAAGATGATGCTCGCCTTGCCATCCTTCTTGCCATAGAACTTCACGCCCGCACCTTCGGGCACATAAGGGTCATAGCCTTCGCGGAAACGATACAGCGTTTCCTTGCCATCCACGACCGGCCAGCGCATACCGCGCGCCTGGTGGTACATTTCGAAAGGCGCCAGATCGTGCGCGTGGCCGCGCCCGAAGTTGGCATATTCCTCGAACAGACCCTTCTGAACGTAGAACCCGAAATGCTCGGATTCGTCGTTGTCAAAGCCCTCGGCCGTTTCCGACAGCGGGAACTTGTCGACGCTGCCATTGGCGAACAGAACCTCGTACATGGTCTTGCCGCGATGCTCTGGCATGGTGGCCAGCAACTCTTCGCCCCAAACCTCTTCGACTGTAAAGCGTTTCGAGAATTCCATCACCTGCCACATGTCCGACTTGGCCTCGCCGGGTGCCTTGACCTGCTGCCGCCAGAACTGGGTACGGCGTTCCGCGTTGCCATAGGCACCTTCCTTCTCGACCCACATGGCGGTAGGCAGGATCAGGTCGGCGGACACGGCCGTGACGGTCGGGTAGGGGTCTGATACAGTGATGAAGTTCTCGGGGTTGCGATATCCGGGATAACCTTCTTCGTTGATATTCGGTGCGGCCTGCATGTTGTTGTTGCACTGCACCCAATAGGCGTTCAGATCACCATCCTTCAGCTTGCGGTGCTGCAGCACGGCGTGAAAGCCGGGCTTGGCCGGAATGGTACCCGCAGGCACGTTCCAGGCGGTTTCACAAATCTTGCGGTGCTCGTCATTCATGACAACCATGTCGGCAGGCAGACGGTGGGCAAAGGTGCCAACCTCACGCGCGGTCCCGCAGGCCGACGGCTGACCGGTCAGCGAGAAGGGCGAGTTTCCGGGCTCGGAAATCTTGCCCACCAGCAGGTGCACGTTGTACATCAACGAGTTCACCCACGACCCGCGGGTATGCTGGTTGAACCCCATGGTCCACAGGCTCATGACCTTGCGGTTCGGGTCGGCATATTGCTGGGCCAGACGCTCCAGCTTGTCCGCCGGAACACCGGACAGTTCCGAAGTGTATTCCAGCGTGTATTCCGATACCGCCTCGGCATATTCCTCAAAGCTGATCGGCTCCATCTTGCCGACATTGGGGTTCGCGGCCTCTTGTTGCAGCGGATGATTGTCGCGCAGGCCATAACCGATATCGGTGGCGGTCTTGGTGATGTTGACGTGGTTCTTGACGAACTCTTCGTTCACCGCGCCGTTCTGGATGATGTAATTGGCAATGTAGTTCAGGATCGCCAGATCGGTCTGCGGGTTGAACACCATGCCATTGTCGGCCAGCTCGAACGAACGGTGCTCGAAGGTCGACAGAACATGCACTTCGCATCCCGGCTTGGTCAGGCGCGTATCGGTCAGGCGCGACCACAGGATCGGGTGCATCTCGGCCATGTTCGACCCCCACAGAACAAACGTATCCGCGTGCTCAAGGTCGTCATAGCAGCCCATAGGCTCGTCGATGCCGAAGGTGCGGATAAAGCCGACCACGGCCGACGCCATGCAGTGACGCGCGTTGGGGTCGATGTTGTTCGACCGGAACCCGGCCTTCATCATCTTGGCCGCCGCATAACCTTCCCAGACGGTCCACTGACCGGAACCGAACATGCCCACGCTGGTCGGGCCTTTCTTGGCCAGCGCCTCTTTCCACTTGGCAGCCATGACGTCAAAGGCTTCGTCCCAGCTGACCGGTTCAAACTCGCCATTCTTGTCATATTCGCCGTTGGTTTTGCGCAAAAGCGGCGTGGTCAGGCGGTCCTTGCCATACATGATTTTGGACAGGAAATAGCCCTTGATACAGTTCAGACCCCGGTTGACCGGCGCATCCGGGTCGCCCTGCGTTGCGACTACGCGGCCATCCTTGGTGCCCACCAGAACCGAACAGCCCGTACCGCAGAACCGGCAGGCGGCCTTGTCCCAGCGGATATCAGGCGCGGCGGCCTGAGCGCTGGCCGAACCAGCGGCCAGTGGGATGCCGGCAGCCGAGGCCGTGGCAGCCGCTGCGGACGCTTTCAGGAATGTACGACGGGATTCAGAGATGGTCATTGCATGGGCCTCCTGCTGGACGGTTGGCTTGGAGCATCAGGACGCGGAGCAGCCTCCGCGGGATCTTCGAAATGGTGATAGGTCAGCGACAATGAGATCACGCCGGGGATCTGGTGCAGATCCATGATGGTTTCCGAGGCCAGCCGGTCGGCTGTATCCTCGACAACCACGACGAACCGGCCATCCTCGGCCTCCGCATGAAGCTCGACGCCATCGGTGCCGGTTATCGCCGCGCGCGCGGCGTCGGTGTGATCGGGGGCGATGTGGACAAGACAGCCACAGATATTCATTGGGTCACCTCCGGGTGCAAAGGGGCGGGGCGGTGCATCGTGATGGCCCCGGCAGGGCACGCGGCAGAACATGTGCCGCATCCGATACAGGTTTCGGTTTCAAGCGCCGGTTCAGCCCGCCCGCCCAGTTGCAGGCGAAAGCGGATGGCTTCCTGTTCGCAAGTGTCCTGGCACAGGCGGCAGCTCACCCCGTTCATCGACAGACAGCTTGCGGCCTCGATCCGTGCGCGCCACGGCCACTCGGCCACACGCTCGGGCAACAGCGCCGGGGTCGGGCAAACCTCAGCACATGCACCGCATAAGGTGCAGCCGCCTGCGGAAAGATCCAGAACCGGAAAGCCGCTGTCGTCGAATGTGATGATGTCTTCCGGGCAAGCCCCGGCGCAGTCTTCACAGCCTGTGCACAGATCGGCAAAGCCTGTCACGCCCGCGCCCGGCGGTCGGATCGCATCAGGATCCTCCCGTAGGATACGTGCGCTCAGAAAAGCGCGTCTGCTGGTCAACTGGCTCATGGCTGGCGACTCGAGTGTGGATAGATTGGTTCGCGTCCTTACTTCCTAACTGCGCGAAGCAGCGCACGAATTGACCTATATCATGTTTTTCGCGAATATCATGTTCTTGGTGAATTTTCCTGACCCACCTGAGATTTGCGACCATGCGTCATACATTCAGCTCGACACGGGCTCCGATAAAATATCTCAAGATTTCAGCTACTTGGCTTTCGGGCGCCGCGCATATCGCAGTAGACAGCCCATCTGCGATCACCGCGTCAGGGGCAGAAACCGAAACCGTTCTGTCCCGGTTTGCAGGCCCGTCCGGGGTGATGATGTGGCCCAAACCCTGTCCCAGCTGCGTCCCCAGCGACGATGATGTCGCGACCGCGCGGTCACGCAGCGCGACCCGTTTCAAAACCCGCTGGTCCGGCGCGGCCAACCCGGCTTTCCAGGGCGTGCCGTCGCCACGCACACCCAAGGCGGCAACCTCTCCCATGTCGACCAGAACATCCCGCAGGCCAAAGCCACGCAGCAGCGCAGCGATCCGATCCGTGATCGCTCCCTGGGCGATACCGTTCAGCGTCAGGGCCGACTGACCCGGCACCGGCAGTTGCACCGACGCGGCATCGAAAGACACCCGTTCCCAGCCCACAGCAGCGCGGGCGGCAGCCAGATCTTCGGGGCCAGCGCCTGTTGCCAAGGCATACCACAGGGGCTGAATGCTGGGGTCGAATGCGCCGCCGGATGCCTGATGCAGCGCACTGCTCAGGCTCAGCACATTCAATAGCTCAGGCGCGGGTTCGGTCAAAACACCGTCGCGGTTCAGGCGGCTCAGCTGTGACTGCGGACGGTACAGGCTGAAGATATCCTCCAGCCGGGTCACCTCACCCTCGACGGCGGTGATGATCGGTGCGGCCTCGGCATCCGTCAGCCCAACCAGCCGCAGGCTGGCCGCAGCCCCAAGGGCGGTGCCGCGCCAGTGCGTGTCAAAGGCCATGGCCGGGGAGGCCGCACAGGCGGCCGAAATGATCAGAAATCGGCGACGGGACAGGGCGATCATACGGGGGTCTCCAACTTCAGATCAAGATCGACCGGGCCAAGCACTTCGGCATCAGGAATGTCGGGCAGGCGCATCGCGGTCCCGCCATAGGTATCCGCGAAAACCTGGGCATCGGCAGGATCGGCAAAAGGCACCACTTCGCGCGCGCCCATGCCGCCGGCCACGTCAGCGCCGACGACAAAAGTCGCACCATCCGCAGCGATCCAGTTCGAAATCCCCGGCTGCCGCCAGCTTGGCGCAACGCCCATATCGCTGACATAGATGGCCGTGATATCCGCATCGCGCTCGGGGCTTTTCAGATAGGCCACCATGTCCCGCACCTGTGCAAAGAAAAGCGGGGCCGGATAGCCTTCCAGATGAACCTGCCCCTTGGGGCCGCCATGCTCGGCGACATTCATCTGGCAGAAATAGCTCAGCGCATCGGGTGTCAGGTCGACCGGATCGGGGGTCTCGGCCAGCTCTTCCTTGCAGGCCGCCAGTGCGAGCAATGCGATCAGGGCAAGACGTCTCATGGCTCAACCCTCCGGAAAGCCAACCTTGCAAGGGCAAAGCCCAGCACCGGCCAGATCAGCAGCGACGCGGGCGCGGCCCAGACCGGCAGGGCCTGTGCGGCCCCGGTCATGCCCGAAGCCATAGCAACACCCTCGGTCGCGGCGATGTTCCACAAACGGAAAGCGTCGGCCGGGTTGGCCACCATCACCCATGGAAAGACGGATTGGGTGAAGGCGCCGCCCTTGTCCATGACGACGGCCCCCAACAGGCCCAGATCATAAAGGACGACAAAAACCAGCCAAAGCCCGGCCGACAGACCCGCCGCCGCCGTGGCGCCCCTCGCCAAAGCGGACAGCAGGTATCCAAGCGCCAGAAACACGGCGCCCAGCAGGATCGAGGTCAGGACAAGTCGCACCAGCGCCATCAGGCTTTCCGGCCCCGCACCACCAAAGTACGCGGCTACCGCACCTGCGGTGCCAAAACCGACGGTCATGGCAAAGGCCAGCGCGGCCAGATGGGCGCAGAACTTGCCCAACAGGATTTCCCCGCGCCCGGCCGGATAGGACAGCAGCAGCGACAGGCTGCCCCGGTCCACATCGCCCGCGATGGCATCGAAGGAAATCATCAGCGCCAGCAAAGGCGCAAGATAGACCGACAACGTGGTCATCGACGCGACCGATACGGTCAGCATATCGACACCCAATGTACCGGTGGGCGCACTGCCCGCAAAGGTCAGCGCCAAGGCGAACAGCACCATGATCAGCGTGGCAACCAACAGCCAGCGGTTGCGACGCAGGATCAGCATTTCAGTTCGGGTGATGGCAAGGAAGCGGGTCATGTCCTCTCCTCCTGTGCATAGTGGCGATAAAGATCCTCCAGCTTGGGCGGTGTCATTTCCACATCCGCCACCGCATCGCCTAACCCGGCGATCCGGCGCAGGGCCTCCATCTTGTCTTCGGGTGTGCAGAGCAGCTCGACGGACGCGCCGTTGATCCGGTTGCCGCCCAGTTCGGCGGCCAGGGCATCCGCATTGGCGCTGGCACGCACCTTCAGCCGGATCGGCAGCCCGGCCAGCGCCGAGAGGTTGTTCAGCGTGTCATCGGCGACCATCCGACCCTTGCGCATGATGGCGATCCGGTCGGTGCGCGCCTCAACCTCGGTCAAAGCATGGCTGGCAATCAGCACGGCGGTACCCTGCGCGGCCAATTCATCAATGATGGCATAAAGGTCCTGCCGCGAGATCGGGTCCAGGCCGGATGTCGGCTCATCCAGCAGCGCCACTTTCGGCTGTCCCAGCAGCACCTGCGCCAGCCCCAGACGTTGCCGCATCCCCTTGGAATAAGCCCCGATCCGGCGATCCAATGCGTCGCTCAGACCAACGCGCTCCAACAGGCCGGGCACATCGGCTTTTGACCCGGACAGTTTCGCAAACAGTGTCAGCTGCTCGCGCCCGGTCAACGCCGGGTGAAACGAGACCGCCTCGGGCAGATACGCCGTATCCCGTCGCGCCTGCGCGCTGCCAGGGGTGGCGTCCCCGATCCGAATGGCCCCGTCCCGAATGGGCGTCAGGCCAAGGATGGACTTGATCAGGGTCGACTTTCCCGCGCCGTTATGGCCCAGCAGCGCCACGCGCTGACCGGGGGCAAGGGATAGGGTGATATCGTCAAGAACGCAGGTTTTCCCCCGGTTCTTGCTGACATGGTCAATTGACAGGGCCTTATCCGTCATGAGGCACCTTTTTCATAGCTGGGGGTTCAGGGGCTTGCATCAATGGGTTGCTGTCCATCACACCCCCCGGCAACAGTGCCGGGAAGGCCGATTGCGACCAGCGTACCAGCTGTACGGCAGGCGAGCCGAGCAGCAATTTGGCTGCGGGTTGGGTCCACAGCACATGGTCCATACTGTCATTGGGTCGATAGGGGACATCGGCGATGCCGTTGCCATCCACATCATAGGCGGCAAAATCGGACCAGTAGTTGCCGCGGCCGTCTTCGGACCACTCGACCCACTTGGTCGAGACGTATTTCACCTGCGTCCGGTTGCCGATGAATGAATTGCCAACGATGCGGTTGCGTTCACTGCCAGCGGTAAAGTGGATACCGATGCCGCATCCCTCAAACCAGTTGTCGGTGAATTCGTTCTTGTTCGAGTTATAGAGGAAGGTGCATTTTTCCTTGGCACCTTTCACCACATTGCCGGTGATGACGCTCTTGTTGGCGTAATTCAGCATCACGCCATGTTCGCGGTCCCCGATCGAGACATTGTTGGCGACCCGCACGTTGGTCGTGAACATCACCGCATAGCCCAGATCGTTGCCGATCGAGACGTTGTCGCTGACGACCGAGTCATCGGCATACATGTAGTGAACGGCAAACCGCAGATCGCGGAACAGGTTGCCGGTAAAGGTGTTCTTCTTGGACGAGTTCACAAAGATCCCGTCGCGGCCATAGCGGATGTCATTGCCTTCAACCACCGCACCCGGCGCGTTCCAGACATAGACACCATTGCCACGCGCGTTCATGTGGCGATCCTGCCGCCCTTCAATCCGGTTGCGTCGTACGATGCTGTCCTTCGCACCGTGTATGTCGATGCCGTAAAGATTGCCCAGCAGCACGTTATCCTCGACCACCGGCGCGCGCGCCGTCTTGGTCAGCTGGATGCCGCTGTCGATCCCGTCATGATCCGAGCCTGATCCGATCACCGTAAGCCCGCGCAGGGTCACGCCCGGCCCGGTCACTGTGATCACGCTGCCTTGGCCTTGTCCGTCGATGGTGGCCTGTCCCAGCCCGTCGAGGGTCACGGGCCGGTCCAGAACCAACTGCTCGACGTAATCGCCGGGGCTCAGGCGAAGGGTGTCCCCATCCGCCGCCTGCGCCAGTATCTCGTTGATGGCCCCCGCCCGGTTGGGCACATCCCAGTCCGCCGCCCAAAGGGGCGAGCCGAGCAGGAGCGGTATGAGCAGGGGCCAACGCATGTTTATGCGCTCCGCGGCTCAACAAACATCCGGCCGCGCATCTCCATGTGCAGCGCGTGGCAGAACCACTGGCAATAGAACCAGTGCACGCCCGGACGGTCGGCAATGAACGTGACCGAGGCCGTGGCCTGCGGTGCAACTTCCATCGCGATACCGAAGTTCGACAGGCAGAAGCCGTGGGTCACATCGTCCACGTCATCCAGGTTGGTGACATAAACGGTCACTTCGTCACCCTGTTTGACGGTGAACTTCTCCATGCTGAACACGGGCGCGGTCGAGGTCATGTAGACCCGCACCTTGTTGCCGTCCCGGATCGGTTCCTCGGCACCTTCGTCCAGATCGACGCCGTCAGCGGCAGCCTGCGCGCGCGCCTCTTCCCACATTGGGTCGTTGCGGTCCCAGACATTCACCGGGTTCACCTTGGACCGGTGAACAATGATCGAGTCATGCGGCTCGGCAAAGGTCGGGCCGTCATGGACCACCTTCATCTTGTCGCCGGAAATATCGATCAGCTGCTCATTTTCGGGCTTCAGCGGGCCTACGTTCAGGAAGCGGTCTTTCGAGAATTTATTCATCGAAATCAGCCACTTGCCATCGGCTTCGGCAGTTTCACCCATCGAGGTCGAGTTGTGGCCCGGCTGGTAATGCACGTCGACCTTGTCGACGATCGGGTCAACATCAGCACCCGCATAGGCCTCGATCGCCTTGGCGATGTCCCACTTCACCACCTGGCTGTCCAGGAACAGGGTGGTATAAGCGTTGCCCTTGCCGTCGAAGGCCGTGTGAAGCGGGCCAAGACCCAGCTGCGGCTCGGCGACAACAGCGGAACGCGGATCGGCGTTTTCGCTGAACAGCGCATCGACCTTTTCCACATCGATCACGGACACGGTCGGCGACAGCTTGCCGTTGATCATGATGTGTTTCTTGTCAGGCGCTGCGTTCACACCGTGTGGCGAGTTCGGGATCGGGATGTACCGGGTCAGGTTTCCACCCGCCTCTTTACGCCCGTCCACGACCTTGACGCCGTTCAGTTCCTGATAGTTCCCGGCCGCTACGGCCTCTTCGATACCTTTGAGGTTGAACACGACCACATGGTCCAGCTCGTTCTCGGTCATCTCGGCCAGGTTCATACCCATTTCCGAGTTATACGAGGTCGAGAAGGCGTATTTGCCCTGATAGTCGCAGTCGGTGTTATCGAGGTTACCCGACACCATCACCTGCCATGCAACTTCCATGGTGTCGCCGTCGATGGCAGTAAAGATGTTCACATATTGTGACGGATCATCAAGGATCTGGCCGTCATTGACCAGCGGGGCCTCGTGCTCACCGTTGGCAAAGACATAGCCGGTGCGCGGGAATTTCTGCGGACGCAGGCCGTGGATGTCATGCGCGTTCGGGATCTCGATGATCTTGTCGCATTTCATCACGTCACAGCGCACACGGGCCACGCGGGTGTTGGCCTTGTCGTTCATGAACAGATAACGGCCATCATAGGTGCCGTCGGTGAACGACATATGCGGGTGGTGCAGGTCGCCGTTGTCATAGGTGACCTTGCCGTTTGCAGCCAGGAACTCCTTGGTTTCAGGCAGCAGGCCCTCGGTCAGAACCTTCAGCGACTCGTTGGTCTGGCCCCAGCCCGTGGCCGAGCAGCGGTTGAACACCGGCACCCGCATCAGCTCGCGCATGGACGGCACGCCTAGAATGCGCAGTTCGCCGGTCTGGCCCGACGACCAGAAGCCGTAATATTCGTCCAGCTCGCCCGGCTCCAGATGCTGCTTGGCGGCAGCGCTGGCCTCTTTCGCGGTCATCAGGGTCGATCCCAGACCGGTCCCGGCGATGACGGCACCGGTGGCAGTGGCCCCCAGCATACCGCGGCGCGTGATGTTCAGTTTGTTTTCTTGGTCCGACATGGTCGTTCCTCCTTTTAGGAAACGGTTTTCGGTTTGGCGTTTGGATGGTTCGCCGGTGGTTGCCCGAGGGGGGTCTTAGGTGTGACCGACCCGGTCTTGGCCCGCCGTTTCAGTTGGCGGATAACGACGGGACATTTGTCCTCGGACTGATAGAGCACCTGACAATGCAGGCAGGTGACGCACTCGTTCGGATTGATCTCACCGGTGGGGTGGATCGCCTGAACGGGGCATTCATTGGCGCAGGTCTGACAGGGCGTGCCACAATCGTTGTAGCGGCGCAGCCAGTCGAACATGCGGATACGGGCAGGGATCGCCAGCGCTCCGCCCAGCGGGCAAAGATAGCGGCAATAGAACCGTTCGATGAACAGCCCGATCCCCAGCAGGACCAGCGCAAAGACCACAAACGGCCAGTCGCGCATGAATTTCAGAATGATCGCGGTCTTGAACGGCTCGATCTCGGCATATTGCTCGGCCAGCGGGATCGACACGAAACTCAGACCAAAAAGACCCAAAAAGATCATGTATTTCGCAGGCCAGAGCCGCTCGTTCAGACCCCAGGGCAAAGTCCATTGCGGCACTTTAAACGCCCGTGCGATCTTATTGGTCAGCTCCTGAAGCGCGCCAAACGGGCACAGCCAGCCGCAATAGGCTCCGCGACCCCAGAACAACAGGGCGGCGGCCACGGCAAACCACTGGATAAAGACCAGCGGATCCAGCAGGAACGCGTCCCACGAGAACCCCGTGCGCAAACTGCCCGCCAGCGCCATCAGGTTCACCACGCTCAGCTGTGCATTGGCATACCAGCCGATGAAGAACAGGGTCATCGTCAGGTACCCGATGCGGAACCAGTAAAAGACGCGCGCATTCATCGTGGCGTGGAACTGGAAGAAGAACGTGGCCGTCAGCACCAGCAGCATGACACCAAGCCCGGCGATCTCGACGGTGCGATCCTTCCAGATGCGCTGCCACAGGGCCGCCTTGGCGGCCGCTTCGCCGGTTGCATCATCCACAACCGATGGGGTGGTGACTGGCAACAGGTACTGTTCCGGCAGCTTGTATCCCAGATCGAAGGTCAGAAAGGTCTTTTCAACCGCCCCGACGGCACGCTGCACCAGCAATTGCAGGCGGAACGGCTCGGCCGGGTCAAACTCGGCATCAGCGGGGATCTTGAAGATATCCAGTTCGGTAAAGCTGGGGGCATCTGGCGCGGCAACCTCACCCAGACGGCGCTGCTGCTTGTCAAAGAACCGCACCGAGCTGTCGCCCTGGATCAGCTGAATCCGGTCAAAGATTCCACCCCGGACATAGCCCGATCCCTTGAAGCTATAGGCCCCCCGGCCCAGAACCAGAATGGCCTGTTCGCCCTCATCCAGCCAGTTGGTCAGGTTCCGGTATTCAGCCTCACCCAGCAGTGACTTGCCGATCGACGGGACCGAAACAAGCGCCATGTGCATGTCGATGAAGGTGTCATCCGGCTCGCCCGGTTCGGGTCGCTTGATCGCGCGCTGATCCCCTGTGGCTTCAAAGGCGGCATTGACCTGCCCGACATCCAGCGTCATCCGCCGGACCGAGCCGTCTCCCGACAATGTGGTCCAGTCGTACATGGCATCCTGCGCCATGTCGACTTCGCGCTGCGGACCTCCAGCTTGTACCGGAGACAATCCACCCAGCCCCAGCGCGCGGGCCACTTTGATCCCGCCGCGCACAAGGCTGTCATCGATCACCATGATCGTCACGGTCGCGCCCGAGATAATGTCGAGGTCATGCCCCTCACCCCCGGTCTCGGCCTCTCGTTTCAGGTCAAGGCCCGCATAGCCTTCGGTCAGTTCGACCATGCGGGAATTGGGAATGCCGATCAACACGATGGGTTCGGAATGCTTGACCAGCTGAACGCCGGTCAGAACAGCGTCCGCATCAATGGCGGCAACCACGTGAATGGGTTTGCCGGAATAGCCGGTCGTGCCGACAAAGTCCGAAGTCAGAAAAGCCCATGCGATCGTCTCGCCACCCCGAAGGACAGGGGCAACCTTCACGTCGCTGCGTACCGGGCCAAACGCGTCGGCGCCTGGGGCCAGGTCAGCCGGATCGATATCAGGAAGAAAGCTGGCAAGACTGTCGGCGCGTGCACTGATTGCAACACCGAAGGACAGAACGAGGGCCAGAAGGAAATGGATTGCGCGACTTATGACCACGGCGCACCTCCGATCAATTGGGTGGACGCCATGGACGCGCGCGGGGCGCGTTCAGATTCTTCTTGGGTCGTGAACGGGGGTCCCCGGGTTTCGGGCCACAGGTGTTTGGGGCTGTACAAAATGCACTGCCCCCCATGTTCAAAGCGTACATTTTGAACATTTCCGACGCTTGCGGACAGCAAAGCGCCCGGCATAGGTGCTGACGTCGTCACCGCACAAAGCGCACAGTCCGCGCATTTTGGGCAGGGCGCGGTTGGATCGTCGTCCCCTTCTTCAAGGTCAACTTGGACCCAGACCGCGCCCGCCTCCGAGCAGATCTCCACCCACATGCTCTCACCGGGACTCGCCAGCACCGGACCAAGCATTTGCAAAAGCAACAGGAAAATGCCCACCAAACCACACACCGCACGGGACACGCGATCAAACAAGCTATGCGAGGGGTGGAAGGTGGGCATTGAGAATCCAACTCGGCGTTCTTTCCCGAACCCTATGGGATTCTGTTAGGCGGAGACTTGACTTAGATCAGGTGCTCGCGAATTTGCAGCTACCCGTCAGCTTCATCCATCAACCCTCGAACCCAGCGCCCAGCCAACCATGTCGCCGGAATGCCCAACGGGATTGACCACAGGATCGCCGGAACCGGTTTTATCGCTGAGAATCCGGCACTGTGCAGGATCAGCCCGGCCAGAAACAGGTTGATAGCCACGGTCAACATGGTGGCTGGATAAAGCAGAATGGCCAGTTTCCAGACCGGCCATTTGCCCTCAGTGGCTGGTGCCTTCCGAGAAGGTGATTTTGTTCCAGACATTGTACTTCCCAGATGGTTTACGCATCGGCAGGCGGCGCACTTCTTCCAGCGTCTGTGCGTCATAAACGATCACCGCGCCGTCATCTTCCCAGATCGACACAAGCGCGTGGCGGCCATCCTTTGTGAACTCTACATGTGCCACGGTCTTGCCCGGGGCAGGGCGCAAAGTCTTTATGATTTCAAGGCTTTGTTTGTCGATCACATGCATGGCATCCTTGTTGGGGCCAAAGAAGACATCGGCCCAGACGTAAGGCGAATTCTCGTGGCTCCGCATGAAGAATCCCGGCCCTTCGGTCTTGATCCGCTTGACGGTTTCCCAAGTCCCCATGTCGATCACCGATACCGTGCCGTCGGTCAGATGCGGTGTGGCCATAACGGTCGTATCGCCATGTTTCCACGTAATTCCCGAGCCCAGATGCGGCATCCCCGGCAAGTCCAGATCGGCCACCTTGTGCCCAATAACAAGGTCGATCACCTGTCCGCCCTTGCCATCGCGCGCGGCACCCATGACGTATTCATAGCTTTGATCGAAAAAGAAATCGTCCAGATAGTCGGGCGTGGTGATCTTGCGCACCGGGAAGGGGTCAGGGTTCTTGAACTGCCCTTCGATGCGGAAGTCGTGACCCAACCCGGATTGCGGCGGGTTGGCTCCGTAAAAGACCTCCCAGATCTCGGGAACATCCTTGAGCGCCAGAACAAAGCTCTCGCGCGGGGGGGCCTGATACACTGCGGATACGCGGCTGGATTTCCCCGCTTTTCCTTTGATCGCAATGACTTTTGCCACCGACAGGTCTTCGGTCGACAGCAGGGTCAGACTGTTTGGCAGATAATTCGCAACGGCCAGCCACTTGCCGTCACCGGACATTGCGATGTTTCGGCTGTTAAGCCCCGCCCGTACGCGCCCCACCTGTTGCAGGGCCCAGATGTCGTATTTCTGAACCCAGCCATCCCGGGACATGATGAAAACGTAACGCCCATCCGGGCTGAACTTCGGCCCGCCGTGAACCGCGAAGGGTGTCTCGAACCGGTCCAAAACCTCAAACGTGTCACCATCCAGCACGCTGACATGATGATCCCCGGTTTCGACCACCAGGGTGATGTTCATCGGGTCACTTGACCACACTGGCGCATCAACCGGGAAATAACCGTCATCCAGCGTGCGGCTGTCCATGATATGGGCCTCGCCCCATTCGGGGTCGGTTTCCAGCGGTGATTTCAACCAGCCGGCCAGCTCTTCAATCTGCAAAGCATCGAGTTCGTGCGAGAAAGCAGGCATTTGCGTCGCCGCGCGCCCTTCGGCTATCACCGCTGCGATGCGGGGCCCGCGCATGCGCTGGAGCGTCTCGGGGATCAAGGCCGGGCCGACGCCGCCCAAGCGGTTTTCACCGTGGCAGGACGCACAATGCTCGGCATAATCCGTTGGTGCATCCGCCCAGGCACCACCGGCGCCCAGTACAGAACACATCAACACGACCTTCATCTTTTCAAAAATACTCCCGCCGGAGGCTCCGTTACGTGTCTCTAGCGCCCATGTCGAAGGCTCAAAGCAGACAGGATCAAAAGAACTGATGCGCCGGATCATGGCTTTTCCCCCGGAACGGCGTAACCCGCAGACGCTCGCCTGCGTCGTCAACACCGATTTCTTCGTTTGTCAGGTAACAGGCCGGATCTTCGGCCCAGGGATCACCGGTCAGTTGCAAGGCTCGGATGCGGGTGTTGCCACCGCAGACATCCTTTAGCTCGCAGGCCCCACAGCGCCCCTTAAGGGGGCGCGGACGCGTGCGCAGCATGGCCAGCATCGGATCATCGCTGGTCCAAAGCTCGGAAAACGATGTCGTCTTAACGTTGCCTACTGTGTAATCGGACCAGTACGTGTCAGGATGGACCCGGCCCAGATTATCGATATTGGCCACGCCCAAACCGCTGGAATTTCCTCCCCAAGCGGCCAGATGCTCGCGGACATGCGCGGCTTTCTCGGCGTCGAAATGCGTACGAATCCAGTTCAGGAAATAACCCGCATCTGCGTCATTGTTGCCGGTCACGATATCCAGCGGGCGACCGCCCGAGGCAGCCTCCCACGCGCGCTCCAACAGCAGATCCATTCCCTTGCGGGTGCGCTGATGTTCGGCATCCTCGCCGCGGTTCTTGTCACCGCGCCCGGCATAAACCAGATGCGAAAGGTAGAACTTGTCGACGCCCTCGTCGTCGCATAGCTGAAGCAGGTCCGGCAGGTGATGCTGCGTGCCTTCGGTCAGGCAAAACCGCAAGCCAACCTTGATGCCGCGCCTCTTGCACTCGCGCACACCGCGCAGGGCGTCTGCAAAAGCCCCTTCAACACCGCGGAACCAGTCATTCGTGGCCCCGATCCCATCCAACGAGATGCCAACATAGTTGAATCCGACATCGGCAATCATGTCGGCGGTCTCATCATGAATTCGTGTCCCGTTGGTCGACAGCGCCAGCATCGGCACAAGGTCGCGGGCACGTTTGGCAATGTCGAAGAAATCGAACCTGTCCAGTGGTTCCCCACCCGAGAGGATCAGGGCCGGGACGCGAAACTGGCCCAGATCCTCAAGGGTTACCATGGCTTGCTCGTGGCTGAGCTCGCCCGGGAACGCAACATCCGCCGAGACGGTATAGCAATGACGGCACTTCAGATTGCAGCGCCGCGTCAGGTTCCAGATCACCACCGGCTTCACAGGGCCGGGGCGGCGTTTTCGCACCGGGGTCGGTTTGACCAGCTGGTGCATGTATTCGGTCAGGCGAAACATCGTCTCAGCCTTTCTTTTTCAGGCGCAAACCGGTCTTTTTCAGGATGCGCGTGGAATAGAGGATATCCTTGGCCCGGCAGGCGTCACCCAGGATCGCAGTGATCTGGGCGCGTTTTTCCTCGACTTCATCCCGATCCGAACCGTGAACCATGGCAAACAGGTTATAGGGCCAGTCGGGCAAGGCGCGCGGGCGTTCATAGCAATGGGTGACAAAGGGTAGAGCACCGATCTGAGCGCCCAATTCGGCGATGCGGTCATCTTCGACATCCCAGACAGTCATGCCGTTCGAGGTCATTCCCAGCTTGTAGTGGTTAGGGGCGGCTGCGATGCGGCGGATTACGCCGCGTGCTTTGAGGGCTGACAGCCTCTCAAGCAGGTCGGCTTCCTGCATCCCCAGATCATCAGCAACCTGAGCATATGGGGCGGTAACCAGCGGCAATCCGCCCTGCAGTGCTTGGATAATCTGTCTGTCTGTTGCGTCGATCATGCCGCCACCCGAAAGCCGATGTAGAATTCCTGAAGTTTGGGGAAACAAAGAACCTCGATCCCCGTTTCCCGTTCGATTGCAACGGCCGCGGCCTCGATCCCTTCGGGCGTTTCCGTGGCCAAAACGAACCACATGTTCAGCCGGTGCGTGCGTTCATAATTATGGGCGACCTCGGGATGTGCATTGACTTTGGTCAGGACCGCTTCGAATTCCCCAGCCGGAACGGCCATCGCACAGAGGCAAAAGGCACCGCCCATCGCCGCGGCGTCAAAAAACGGCCCAAAACGTGTGATGACACGGGACTCTTTCATGCGTGTCAGGCGTGCCAGTAATTCGGCCTCGGTCAGGCCAAGTTCTTTGGCGACTGTTGCGTAAGGATTTGAAACCAGTGGCAGATCGTCCTGCATACGGTTCAGAATCGCACGGTCGGTTTGGTCCAGCGTCATGCGGCGACCTCCTTGGTTTGAATCAGCGCACCAGTCTGCTTGAAGCAGCGGGTTGAGAACAGAACCTTGTTCCGTGCACCCGTCAGTTCGGGCAAGGCCGTCGCACGGGCCAGTACGTCCAATGCTTCGCTGCGGGACCGCGCGTGGATCATGGAATACAGGCGATATGGCCACACACCGGGCACCGGGTTGCGCTCGTAACACAATGTCACACCGGGGAAAGCCGCCAAAGCGGGGCCGGCTGTGTCGATCTGCTCTGCTGGCAAGTCCCAGACAACCATCGCATTGGCGGACCAGCCAAGAGCCCGGTGACGTACGATGACGCCCAGCCGCGAAATGATACCGGCAGTATGCAACGCGATGACTCGCGCCATCACTTCATCAACGTCCCGGTTCAGTGAATGTGCCAAATCTGCATAGGGTTCGGCGACCAGAGACAAACCCGAGCTCAGCGTCTGCAGCAGACACCGATCACCCTCGCGCATCGCAGACGCATCCACCTGACGTGCTGTGGGCACGGTTTTGACCCCGCCGATCATGCGGAACCCGAGATCAACGTTGAAAGGGCGCACCAGCCGCAAATCCAGAACACGCAGCCCGGTGACCCGGCTGATCCGTGTGAGGGTATCATTCACATGTGCCCGATCAGGGCCGGTTGCGACGAACCAGAGGTTCCAGGCGTCCTCGCGCTGATAATTGTGGTTTACACCCGGTTCGGCGTCGATCAGGGCGGCGACCTCCTCCAGCCGCTCCTCCGGGACGGAGACTGCCGCCAGAGTACTGGCCGTCACCACGCCGGGTGTAATGGTTGCGCCAACCCGCGTGATACGGCCCGTGGTGCGCATTCTGGTCAGGCGGTGGATGACTTCGCTTTCGTCAAGCCCAACTGCGTTTCCAAGAACCTGAAACGGGCGTTCGATTACCGGGAAATCGCGCTGAAATTCATCCAGCAAGCGGCGGTCGATCGGGTCTGTAATGTGTTGCATGACTTACAGACCCGTTTTGTGCGCACGCGCGGTAAAGAAGATGCCTGACGGGCTTTCGGCCTCGATCTCACGCAGTTTTTCGAAACTACGCGTGTCATAAACCATGACCTTGTTCGCATCGCGCACACTGATCCAGACTTCGTGCCCGCGTGGTGTGAACTCCATGTGCAAAACGGCCGGGCCGGGCTTGAATTCGTGAATAATTTGTTTGCTGACAGTATCGATGACCTGAATGGTATCGTTCAGCGGGTGGGCAAAGTTAACCCAGACCTGTCGCCCGTCCGGGCGGGCCATGGCAAAGACCGGCTGTCCGTGGGTTTGTGTGCGTCCGGTCTCGGTCAGAGTGGCGGCGTCTACCCACAAAACCTCATGGTGGCCAACGGCGGGCAAGACGAATTCGGACCCTGTCAGCGCCCAACCTTCCAGATGGGGCATCTTGTAGACCGGCATTTCCTCCTGACCACGGCCATAGCCGGGCAGAACGCGGATCGGTTCCGGGTTGTCGGACCACAGGTCAAGCGCGGTCAGGCCATCCTCGCCAAACAGGCCGGCGATATAGGTGCGGCCATTGGCAGTGATTAGCGCGTCATAGGGGTTCTTGCCGATATCGGTGATCCTGGTGATCTCGGGCGCCCCCCGTGCAAAATCCGCGATCCATGTTTCGCCCGTGTCCCACATGGTGAAAACGAAGCGGCGGCCCGGCGCGTCGACCAAACCAATCGTTTTGCTGCCAGTGGGAATGTCAGCCACCATCTCCAGCGTTTGCGCATCAAACACGCGCACACCGCCGGGTTCGTAATTCGATACCGCCACAAGCGTACCATCGTCCGAGATCGCGCCGCCAATGGCGTTTCCGGACTGCACAACGCGGTTCACGATCTGGCGGGTGACAATGTCAACCTTGGTCAATCCACCGTCGCGGCCAAAGACAAAGGCAAAACGTTCATCCGGTGAATAGACCAACGAGGCGTGGGACAGGTCGCCCAATCCTTCTATCCGGGCCAGAGCGGCACGGTCGGACTGGTCCACCAACAGGACCGATCCGCTGGCACGTTCGATCACCAGCCCAAGGTCTCCTGTCGCCATCGGCTCGGCCTGGGCCGCGGTCATCATCAATGTCGCCGCAAGGCTGAGGATAAGGTATTTCATCGTGCCTCCTGTTCCAGCAGGTATCGGGCAATCCATTCGGCCTCTTCTTCGCTGATCAGAGGCCGCCACGGGGGCATCGCCGTATCGGGGATGCCGTCAAGGATGACGCCGGTCAAAACCTCGGCGTCATAATGCTCCAGTGTTTTCGAGCGCAGATCGGGCCCCAGGCCGCCTTTCAGCGACAGCCCATGGCACGAACCGCAATCCTGATGCACAAGTCTTTTCAGTGCGTTGGGATCAATAACATCGGCAGCAAAGGCGGACGTTGCAGCCAGAACCGCAGTTGTCAGAAAGGTTCGGGCGACCCACCCCGTGCGGCCAGGCACATTTCTGTTCGGCGCGGGGCACGGCACATGTTTTCTGCACCCCAGCTTAGCCATGGGCCCGTTCCAGAATGTCCGCCACGGGCTGTTCGGCATAAAGTGAAACAACCTTGCCGATGATGAAAAGCGTTGGCGCCTTCAGCCCGGAGGTGCGCACGTCGTTGGCCAATTGGTCCAGCCGTGAAACCAGGCGGCTTTCATTAGGTGTCGTTGCATTTCCGATGGCCAGAACCGGCGTCGATCCCGGCAGGTTTTCGGTCATCAGCCCCATGGCGATCTGGCCGATGTTGGCCACACCCATATAGACCACCAAGGTCGTGTCCGGGTCGGCCAGGCGTTTCCAGTCCAGATCCAGCACTTTGTCTGCCTGCCGGTGTCCGGTGACATATTGAACCGAGGTGGCCAGACCGCGATGGGTCAGCGGCACGCCGGTCGAGCAGGACGCGCCCTGCGCCGCCGTTATCCCCGGTGCGTATTCGACCGCCACGCCATGGGCCATCAGATAAGCGGCTTCTTCCGAGCCGCGGCCAAAGATCATCGGATCGCCACCTTTCAGACGGGCGACCGTGTGACCTGCGCTGGCCTCTTCCAGAAGGATTTCGTTGATCCGGTCCTGTGGGACGGTGTGGCATTTGGGCGCTTTCCCAACAGGGATCAGCCGCGCGCCTTCGGCGTGCAGATTCAGGATGTCGGCAGACACCAGTCTGTCATAGACCACCACATCTGCTTCCTGCAGCATTCGCAGGGCACGCAGCGTCATTAGTTCAGGGTCGCCGGGGCCTGCACCTATCAGAAAAACCTTACCGCTCATGTTCAAACTCGCTGGGTCTGAATGTCTTCGAAACCCGGGGTTTCCTGCGCGAGTCCAATGCTTTTGCGGGACGTTGCTGGGTAGGCCGGGCGTGTCATGAGGGCAGATTGGCGCAATCGAAAACCAACCTCCTTGACATAAGTTAAGGAGCGCGGGATTTGCGCCCGCGCTCCGTTTTCAGTCTGTAGGAATAGCTCAGATCAGGGCTCGACAGTGATCATCCCGATCATGTTCTGTGTCTCCCAATGGGGCCCGCAGAGATAATCCTGAGGGCCCGGTGTCAGGAAGGTTATTTCAACCGTTTCTTCCGGGAACAGCCGGTCGCTTTCGGGTTCGCTACCGTCTTTCAGCAACACACTGTGGCTGGTGCGCTTGTCGACGTTCACCCATCGGACAGTTGTACCTGCCTTTACGGTCAGTTCGACCGGGCAGAAATTGTAGTTGTACATCAAAACCACCTTGGCGTCCTCGACCGAGGCCGAGGGGTGTCCGAACAGCTCGACATAACGCTCTTCGGCTTCAGCACAGATTTCGGCGGTTTCATCTGACCAGGCTGGCGCGGCAAGGAGCAGCAGCGCGGGAAGAAGGCGGTGGGGTTTCATGGTCCATGTCTCCTTTCCAAGGTGTTTGGGGCCGGGTGAACCGGCCCCAAACTGTTATTGCTTGACCACGTTGATAAGCGCGCTGTCATCATCCAGCGCAAGGCTGGTGTTCAGCGTCACGTGATGGAACCTTGCGTTGGCGAAATCGTCATGAATGGCAAAACCGACGGTATAGGTCCGGCCAGCCTCCAGTGGAATGTCGCCCGGCGCGCCCGAGTTCAGCGGACGTGTGAAGACAACAGTCCACACGCCACCTGACAGGTTTGCCGAGGCCGCGATCTCACCATCATTGACTACACGCTGTTCCAGCAGATAGCCATTTGTGGCGCTGCCGTCCGCGTAGACACGCATCAGGTCAAGATAGGTGCCATCAGCCAGATACTGTTCGATCTGTTCTGCGGCCTGCAACTTGTCCCAACCGCCCAAAGCCTTGCCGCCCCTGCCTTTGATTTCGATCTCGGTGCGGCTTTCGCTGAGGTACTTGGTCACGGTGTCCTGAGCGGTCAGGCGACCGGAAACATCCCCGTTTGCGGCAATTGCATCCGCCTCAGGCGCAAAGGGCATGTAGGTGTTGTCGGCGTGGCACGACGCCCAGCACCCGACCTGATCGCCCAGCTCGATGCCGGTTCCGGTGATCATCATTGCGACCTTGATTTGGTTTTTGGGGTCCATTTTGCCGCCATCAACAAACGGAGCAGGGTTGTGCCCTGAATCCGGCCATTGCAGACGGATGTACAGGTTTTCGTCATCATGTGCCGCCTGAACGGTTGCGTCGATCACACCGCGTTTGCCGGGGATCGGAGTGGGTTCCAGTTCGCCACCGGCAACGATCTTGTTACCAATCGCATCCAGTTCCTTGGCATGACAGGTCGAACATTGATCGCCACCTTTGGTCAGCGGACGGGCCCCGCCATGGGTTTTTCCGTTCTGCACCCATTCAAATGACGCCTGGCCCGGATAGAACAGTTTCAGTTCCGCACTGGCCACCGCATTCCAGTCGATGTTGCCACCGACATCGCCGCTTTCACTGCCGGCAGGTGTTGTCGAACCATCGGTTGCAGCCGTTGCCCGCTCTTCCGCGACAGCCGCGTCAACTGCTGCTGCAATCTGGGCCTGAACGGCCTCCTGCTGGGCTTTCTTTGCAGCTTTCTCAGCTTCGGCCTCGGCAGCTTCCTTGGCTTCGATCCGCTCAAGACTGGCAAGGTATTCTGGCGGTATTTGTCGGATGAAAGCCGGATTTGGCGCCTCAAGCTCCTCCAGATACTCGTCGGTTGCGCGATCTCGGATGTTCGAGTGGGCAATGCCCTTGTGGCAGTCGATACAGGTCTGACCGGTTTCCATTGCGTTCAGGTGCTGCTGACGCGCACGGGGACGCTGGAATTCGGGCATCATCGATTCAAAGTCATGGCAGTTTCGACATTCACGCGAGTCCGTCGATTTCATCCTCTCCCACTCATTCATGGCAAGATGAATGCGCTTGGCTTCGAATTTCTCGCGGGTGTTGATGGTGCCGACCATCTTTCCATAAAGCTCTTTCGAGGCTTTTATTTTGCGGATGATTTTGTGGGTCCAGTCCTTGGGCACGTGACAGTCCGAGCAGACCGCACCAACGCCTGACCGGTTCACGTCGTGGATCGTGCCCTGGTATTCCGCATAAACAAAATCTCGCATCTCGTGGCACGAGACACAGAATTCCTTGGTATTCGTGGCTTCCATGGCGGTGTTGAACCCACCCCAGAAGATGATGCCGGCGGCGAAAGCCGCAGCAATACCGGCCACGGGCATTCCCCACAGGAAATACCGGCGCCAGATCGGTTTTTTCTTATCCGGTTCGGAAGTCATATCCGGGCTCCGTTTTGGCTGTCTTGTCTGGCCTTAGGTGGCAGGCCGGTGAGTTTGGCGGATCTGTCAAACGAGGAAAGGGCGGGCGAGGGGCCCGCCCTTTCCGGTTTAGGTTGCGAACCCGTCAGGTGACGTGGTTCGACCGGTTGTAGACATTGAATTTGCCGGTCGGGGCGTAAAGTCCGTCAATCCGACCGATCTCTTCCAATGTCTTGGCGTCGAAGATCACTATCTGACCGTTGGGTTCCTTCGAGTCCGACAGGTTCCACTTGGAAACCCAGACCTCGGTACCATCGGCGTTGAATTCGAAGTGAACAGCGGCACTGCCTTCGTCTTCGGTGATCTGGATGGTTTTCACGATCTCGCCGGTCTCTTTCGAGATGACCTGAACCGATTGCTGAATTTCCGGCTCGGGGTGTTTGGTCTGATCAGCCCAGATGTAATCCGAGTTCGGGTGGGTGCGGACAAACAGGCCGGGGCCGTCGGTTTCCACCTCGTAACAGGTTTTCCAGGCCTGATCCGGGTGACCTTCTGGGTCGTTGCCCCAGACTGTCACGGTACCGACACCCAGGTGGGTTGTACCCGCCACAGGTCCGCAATTCGGGTCAATCCAGTTGGCGCCCGGACCGGGGTGCGGCAGAGCAGCGGTGTCGATCATCGCCTCAAGCTTGTGCGTTTCAGTATCGACAACGACCATCTTGTTCGATGCGTTAGCCGCGATTTGGAAGTACCGGCCTGTCGGGTCGAAGAACCCGTCATGCAGGAACTTGGCCGAGTTGATCTTGTCGATCCGCAAGTTGTCGAGGTCTGTGTAGTCAACCTGCCAGAGCTGCCCCAGCTCTTTCACGGCAACGATCCAGGTGGGTTCGTTCGGCGTGGTGTAGATAGCGGCCACACGGGCTTCTTCCACATACTCGCCATCTACGTTGGTGCCACGGGTCGATACGACTTTGACCGGCTCCATGGTCTGCGCGTCAACGATCGCAAAGTGAGGCGGCCAGTACCCACCGCCGATGACGTATTTGCCGTCACCGGACACGGCGACATCGCGCGCGTCATAGGCGATCTTGACTTCCGAAACCAGCATCTTGTCCGGCGTTTGCCAGAGGTCAATCTTGGTCATCTTGCCGTCACGGCCCATTGTATACCAGAAACGGCCCGGCGTTTCGGGTTCGGTGATGTTGTGATGCTCCGAAGCCTTCAGGACGTGCACGGCATAGCCGGTCGGAATATGCGTCAGCACTTCTTTCGTGTCGCCGTCAATGACTGCAACCTTGCCGACGTCACGTTCGATGACGACAAAGAAGTTTTCCCAGTTGCGGCCGTGCAGCGGTTCGGTCGGATAGTCCGCTTCTTCGACGTAGACCTTGCGGGTTGCCTTCATCTGTTCCAGCGACATTTCAGGCGGCTTTGGGGCCTCCATCATGATGTATGTCGCCATATCCTTGATTTCCTGCTCAGACATGATGTCCGAGAAGTTGTTCATCCCGCCTTCAGTTCCCCAGGCGATGATTTTCTCAAGGCGTTCCTGACCCAGTTTCAGGGTGCCGCCTTCGGTTACGGTGCCGTCGGCTGCGGTCTTCTTCCAATGCGGTTCCAGGTTTTTACCGGTAGCGCCTTTGCGCAAAACCCCGTGGCAGCCTGCACATTGTTCAAAGTACAGTTGTTTCGAAGCTTCAAAGGCTTCGTCGCTAAGTGTTGGCTCGTCGGCAAAAGCTGGAGCAGCGACGCTGCCCAACAACATTGCCAATCCGACCCCAAAAGCGCGGCCGGTCTTGTTGTAGCTGATTCCAAGTGACATGATCACTCTCCATTTGCGTGGTGAGGCAATGCGGAGACTGATCCATCACGGGATTGTCATCCTTGACCAAAGTCAACGGGCGCGGCGCTAACTTCGCTCTTTGGACAAAAACCAGGTGCAGATTTCAGCAATAAAACCTGTTTTTTTCGCACATGTTTTTACGTCTTGATTTCGGTTAAGTGCCTCAATCCCGTCGGACGGTACTGCTTGTTGAATGACGAGATGGGCCATGGAGAGCAGGCATGTCATCTGCAATATCGCGCATTTTCAGCGAAGGATTTCGGGTATTTTTCCTTTCCGCCGGTCTTTATGGCGTATTTGCTGGTGTCGCCTGGGGTATTTGGCTGGCCTCACTGGATGGGCTTTTACCTTATGACGAGCAAAGTTATGGAATGCCCCCGGTCATGTGGCATGCCCATGAGATGATTTTTGGCTATGCAACAGCAGCGCTGGGTGGGTTCTTTCTGACGGCAGTTCCGAACTGGACCGGGACGCCCGAAGTGCGGGCGCGTTTTGTCACAGTCGTAGCGCTGATCTGGATGGCGGGGCGGCTGGCTGTGTGGTTATCAGGGTCGCTCTCTCCGACTACCGTCGCAATTATCGATCTGAGCTTTGTTCCAATTCTTGTCCTGAAAATTGCCAGCCAGCTGGTACGCAGGCCCAAGCCACAGAACATGATATTTCTGTATCTTCTGAGTTTGGTATGGTTGGCCAACCTGATGGTTCATCTGGAATGGATTGGACTCACCACAGACACGCTGAATACCGGAGTTCGTGCAGGGCTACTGACCTTGTGTTCAATGATAGCGATACTGGGGGGGCGTATCACACCGGCCTTTACGCGCAATGCAATGAAACGCGACGGTGTGCCCGAAGCCTTGTGGCCGGTTTCAAACGCGGTGCTGGAAAAGGCCGTGATGGCGCTTGCCCTTATGCTGCCGTTGTTGGTGCTGACCTTGGGCAGTGTTTCCTTGGCGGGTATCTGCGCGTTGCTGCTGGGCGGCGCCCAACTGATGCGCATGGCACGGTGGAGAGCGGGTTGGGCGCTGCGGCAGCCGATCCTGATTGCTTTGCACCTGGGCCTGATGATGCTGGCCCTTGGGTTGTTGCTGTGGGGGTCTGCCGTCATCGGATATGGTAATGAGATCGGCGCGCTTCACATTTTGGGGATCGGGTGCGTTGGTGGCATGACCCTTGCCGTCATGAGCCGCGCCGCCCTTGGCCACAGCGGCCGGCCCCTTGTTGCACCGTCGCCAATGGCGGTCGGATACGGGCTGATGGCGGCGGCGGCTTTGGTCCGCTGGTTGGGGTCCGGGCTGGCAGGTGGATATATGACGGCCATGCTGACGGCTGACGGGTTATGGATTGCCGCAATCGGGTTGTACCTGTTTGCCATGTGGCCCGCGCTGACAGGCCCGCGCGCAGCGAAGCACGGCTGACACGGAACCTTAACCGCGTATTACTATTCAGAATATCAAGGGGCGTTCGTTCTTTACATGGCGGGACACGAGCGCACGAGCGCGTCTTCCGTTTTCAGGTATGTGCCGCACAGCTTGAGGAACGTACATTGGGGTCTCTAGTTCCGGAAACAGGTCGAAGATTTCCGCCCTTGCTTCTGGGGGAACGCTGGACAGAGCCTGTGCGCCGACAAAAAGGCTTTCTGACGGGGCACCTTCTGCGTAGATGATTTCATGGCGGTCGAACAAAAGATGGAGATATGTGACTGACACGGTGTCATCTGCAACGCTGATACCAGGGCTGGCGACAAGAATACGAGCGGGGACCAGGATTTCCTCTGCGTCGAACATTCTGACGGCGATTCGGGATCGAACCAGTATGCGGTGCTGTGGCGAAACAAGCAGGTCGCGTTTTGGCAAGTCACTCCCCAAGGCCCCGGCCTTGATGAGGATTGGTAGCAGCTTGGGTTTTTTCACCAGCTCTTCATGCGATAGGTTTCGCGTTCCGATCCAACGTATGTGTTGCGGTCCATTGTCGGCAGTGACGACCATGTCACCCACCTTCAGATCCTCGATGGGTATCGGACCTTCTGGCGTCATGATAAGTGTTCCAGCAGCAAAGCACGGCACGTCAATGATGGCAGCAGGGTCAGTTGTGTCGGGGGCATTGGTCGGCGTGACATTCACGATGTTCATCGAGTAGGTCGTGCCGGGCACAAGAGGTTCAGAGGTAATATAGCCGCCCAATATGCCGTCAACTTCGACGCGATATACAGTAATTGTGCCTCCGCCTGGTTTGGACAGCACGTACGATTCTTCTAAGTATATTGGGCCGCTTAAAAAGGTGGTCGAACCATCGAGGGTGGTGATAGTACCGGTCTGCGTCAGGTCATCGCCGTCTTCGTCGTCAAAGCGGTCACCGTTGAAAACATCCCCTGTATCGACAACAGGTGCTCCACCTCCGTTTTGAATAAAACCACCGGCTGCGTCAGTCACACTAAACAAACGACGATCCGTGTCGGGATCAAAATTGACATCCAACGTAACCGTGTCCGGCCCAATCGTATTCACCGTGATTACACCAGGGGTATAACCGATATAGGAATAGTTCGCCATTTTCACCCATCAATCTTTGAAACGGAATTTTTCACCTTTTTCTCAGGTGGTTGAATACGTCCTTCATGTCAAAAAGTCGACGCGAAAGTGTTCACAATTGCCTCAGATTTAAAGGCAATCCCAAGGTCATTTCGTTATTTTCGCTGTTTGCGGATGTCTGATCTCGTTCCTGAGGATACTTTAGAAGTCTTGACTTTCGTTAAGGCAGCCCTGTGACCTGCACGTCATGTTGCCTGCACTAGCTAATCTGCGCAAAGGAGAGCGCGATGCGAGAAGTCATGACAAAGAGCATGGCTCGCAATATTTTCTATGGCGGGTCACTGTTCTTCATCCTCATCTTTCTGGCTCTATCAGCCCATTCACACCTGTATATCGTCAATTCTGAAAATGCCGCGAAGCTCGACGAAAGTGTGGTTCGGGGTAAACATGTTTGGGAAAAACACGCCTGTATCAACTGCCACACGATCCTTGGCGAAGGGGCGTACTTTGCCCCTGAGGTCGGCAATGTGATGACACGTTGGGGCGTGTTGGACGACCCGGAATCGGCCTTTGAATCTCTCAAGGGCTGGATGGAGGCACAACCCACCGGCATTCCCGGTCGTCGGCAGATGCCGCAATTCAACCTCAGCGACGAAGAGATCCGGGATCTGACCAACTTCCTGATCTGGACGGACAATATCGACGCTCAGGACTGGCCGCCCAACGAGGCTGGCTGAGAAGGGGAATGGAGCAATGAAATACGAATCCCAAAAAATCGCCTATGCCTACTTTGCGGTAGCCATGGCACTGTTCGCGATACAGGTGATCGGCGGCCTGCTGGCCGGCTTCATCTATGTATTCCCGAACTTCCTGAGCGAGCTTCTGCCGTTCAACATCGTGCGGATGCTGCACACCAACGCGCTGATCGTCTGGTTGATACTGGGCTTCTTCGGTGCAGCCTACTTCCTTATTCCGGAAGAAGCCGAGCGTGAAATCCATTCGCCCAAGTTGGCGTATCTGCAGCTGATCATCCTTGTGGTCGGTACGTTGGGCGTGGTTCTGACCTATGTCTTCAACCTGTTCGAAGGCAACTGGCTGCTGGGCAAAGAAGGGCGCGAGTTCCTTGAGCAACCCAAATGGGTCAAGGCCGGTATCGTCGTCGCCGCGCTGATGTTCCTTTACAACGTGTCGATGACCGTTCTGAAGGGCAAGAAGACTGCAATCACCAATATCCTGTTGTTGGGCCTGTGGGGTCTGGCGCTGCTGTTCCTGTTTGCCTTCTACAACCCGGGCAACCTGTCCCTGGACAAGCAATACTGGTGGTATGTTGTCCACCTGTGGGTCGAAGGTGTGTGGGAACTGATCATGGCCTCAATTCTGGCCTACCTGATGCTGAAGCTGACTGGTGTGGACCGTGAGGTGGTTGAAAAATGGCTCTATGTCATTGTCGCCGCCGCGCTGTTCTCGGGCATTCTTGGAACAGGTCACCACTACTATTGGATCGGTACCCCCGGTTACTGGCAGTGGATTGGGTCGATCTTCTCAAGCCTCGAGGTGATCCCGTTCTTCGCAATGATGGCCTTTGCCTTCGTCATGGTCTGGAAGGGCCGTCGTGACCATCCCAACAAGGCCGCTCTGCTATGGTCTCTGGGATGTGCAACGCTTGCCTTCTTTGGTGCCGGCGTCTGGGGCTTCCTGCATACGCTGCACGGGGTGAACTATTATACCCACGGCACACAGATCACTGCGGCCCACGGTCACCTGGCCTTCTACGGTGCCTATGTCTGCCTCAACCTGGCGATCTTCAGCTATGCGATGCCGATCCTCAAGAACCGTGATCCTTACAATCAGGTGCTGAACATGGGATCGTTCTGGCTGATGACCAGCGGTATGGTCTTTATGACCTTCGTGCTGACCTTCGGCGGAACCGTGCAGACGCACATGCAACGTGTGGTCGGAGATTACTTCATGGACGTACAAGACCAGATCGCAATCTTCTACTGGATGCGTCTGGGTTCCGGTATCGTCGTGGTCCTTGGTGCGCTGCTGTTCATCTATTCGATCTGGGTTCCCCGGAAAGAAGTTATTGAACCCGGCGCCGCTGAAACCCCCGCGGAGTAATGGATATGGATGGCTCCATAAAACTGAAAGAGGGGGCGGCAAACGCCCCCTTCTACCTGCCCCAAGGCGATGAATGCGATGTGTTCACCGCGGCTTATAACAACGACTTGCCAGTTCTGCTGAAAGGTCCGACGGGCTGCGGAAAGACCCGCTTTGTGGCCCACATGGCCGCAAAACTTGGCCGCCCGCTTTATACCGTCGCCTGCCATGATGATCTGGCGGCTGCCGACCTGATTGGCCGTTATCTGCTGAAAGGCGGGGAAACCGTCTGGGTCGATGGCCCCCTCACCCGCGCAGTGCGTGAAGGGGCGATTTGCTACCTCGACGAGGTGGTTGAGGCCCGTAAAGACGTCACTGTCGTTCTGCACCCGCTGACCGATGACCGGCGCATCCTGCCAATCGACCGCACCGGCGAAGAGCTTGAGGCCGCACCTGGCTTCATGCTGGTGGCGTCGTACAACCCCGGTTACCAGAATATCCTGAAAACCCTGAAACCTTCGACTCGGCAACGCTTCATCTCTTTGGAGTTCGATTTCCCGTCCGCGCAGATGGAAGCCGAAGTGGTTGCACAGGAAAGCGGTCTGCCGCTGGAACGTTGCAAGCCGCTGGTGCGGCTGGCGGGTAAGCTGCGCGGGCTCAAGGGTCAGGATCTTGAGGAAGGCGTTTCCACCCGACTGGTTGTTTATGCCGCGACACTGATCGCACAAGGCATGTCCACCGACCGCGCCATCCTTGCCGCCATGATCGAACCTCTGACAGATGACGAGGATATCAAACGCGGGCTCCTCGATCTTGTTACGGCTGTCTTTGGGTGAGGCCGGCCGATGGTCAAGATCGATTTTGAGCCATGGGAACCCGAAGAAACGATCGGGAAACTGTGGCACACCCTTGCCAGCCGCCTCGATGCACCCCTGGTGCACGTTGGAGCCGCGGTCGACCTCTCTGAGGTCGCGGGGCGGCTGGCCGTCCTCTTCCGAGGGCTGGGCGGTGGTCCGGGCGTAGAGTTGCGCCCGGTCTCGCCCGAGGTTTCACACCACCGTCTGGGTTGGCGTCGTCGTCTGGTGACAGAGGCAGAACTGATGCCACGCGCCTCGTTCGACGGTGAAGTTCTGCGCCTACCGGACCGGCTGGCGGTTTTTCCAGCCCGCGAAGCAAACGGCGCGCTGTATGTCTGGCTGGCCGCTGCGGCTGCCCATGCCGGAACGCGAATTGATGAAGACGATCCGCTGCGCGCCGACTTGCGCGCACTGATCGCCGCACAGAGCATGGTTGATGCGACCCTGGACGACGCCCCCGGCCTGCGTCCGCTTTACACCGAGCTTTGCAAGGGCGTGCTGCATCAGCGCGATATCCCCAACCTGCCACCGGTTGAGGCGGCAGTCGAAGAACTTATCCAACATAGGCTGTGTGACCCTCAACCGCTGTCGGCGAAAGCCGAGCAGCTTCTGACACTGGACGAGGACCTGATCGCCCCCCGCGGCTATCAGCCTATGCGCCCGGTTCCCCTATGGCCCGAACTGCGCGCGGTTGGCTTTTCCGAACATAACGAGGTGGAAAACCCCGAAACCGAAGGTCTGCCCGAGGAATCCGGTGAGAAAACCCACCGCGCCCGCCGTCGCAAATCGGATCAAGCCGAGCGCAGCGACAGTTTCATCCTGCACAAGTTCGAAGCCATCCTCAGCTGGGCCGAGTTCCTGAACATCAACCGCCGCATCGACGATGACGATCCCGACAACGCCAAGAAAGCGGCCGATGATCAGGAAGAGATTGGCCTTGGTCAGATATCAAAAGCCCCCCCAACGCGGCTGAAGCTGCACCTTGATCTGGCACCCGAGGATGTGAATCGCGAGCGTCTGTCCGGCCGCATCCTCTATCCCGAATGGGACGTGCGCTCGGGCCGGTATCTGCCAGATCACGTCAACGTCCTGCTGTCGGATGCAGATATCCGCGACGATGCTGCCGCGTTTGGCAAGGACCCAGCCACCGCTCGCCGCATCCGCGCGGTCAAACGCCAGTTCGAGGCGCTGCGCCCCGGTCGTGTGATGACACGCGGCCATCTGGATGGTGACCAGCTGGATATCGAAGCCGCCGTGCGCGCCGAAACTGACCGCATGGCCAGTGGCGAAAGCAACGACCGCATTTGGCAACAATCCCGCCCCGAGGCGCGCGACCTGGCAGTCTCGATCCTGCTGGATGTCAGCCGTTCCACTGAAAGTGCCGTAACCGGTCGCGCCGTGATCGACATTGAACGTGAAGCTCTGGCCGCTTTGGCCTGGGGCCTGAACGCCTGCGGCGACGATTTCGCCATTCATGCCTTCAGTTCGCTGAAACGCCAGCGCGTCTATATCCAGCGATGCAAGCGGTTTGATGAGCCGATGGGTGCCAAAGTTGAACAACGTATCGCATCGCTGCGACCCGGTCATTACACACGGCTTGGGGCCGCGATCCGCCACTGTTCAAAGGATCTGGCAAGTCAGACCCGCAAACGCCGCCTGTTGCTGGTGATCACCGATGGCAAACCCAATGACCTTGACCATTACGAAGGGCGCCACGGTATTGAAGACACCTGCATGGCCGTGCGCGAGGCACGCCGCGCCGGGCAATCGGTTTTTGGCGTCACCATCGACAAAACCGGCAAAAGCTGGTTCCCGCGCATGTTCGGACAGGGTGGGTTTGCGGTTATTCCTGACCCACACCGCTTGACCATGGCCCTACCGCAGATCTACCGCCAACTGGTCGGAGCATGAGCGAAACTTCTTTCATCGACGAGCTTCCGGGCGAATTGCTGATGTGGGTTCTGATTATCAGTGAGCTGCTGGTTTTTGGTGCCGGGCTGATCGCGTTCATGGGCGTTCGCCTGACCGACCCCGCAGGCTTTGCCGAGGCGCAATCGCATCTTTATCGAACAGGGGCAGCCTTCAATACTGCAATACTGGTCACATCTGGTTATCTGGCCGCACAGGCCCTGAACTGGCGCCGCGCAGCATTCCGGTTCAAGGCCAGGCTGGCCCTGACAGGTGCGGCTGTACTTGGGATTGCATTCCTGGTTGTCAAAAGCGTGGAATACGCTGGGAAGGCGGGGCAAGGCATTACCTATGAAACCCACCCGTTTTTCATGTTCTACTACCTGTTGACGGGGTTTCACGCGGCGCATGTTCTGGCCGGGGTGGGCATTCTGCTGCTGGTCGCGTGGCGCGATGATCCTCGTAACATCGAGGCGGGCGCACAGTTCTGGCACATGGTTGACCTGGTCTGGATCCTGCTGTTTCCCGTTATTTATCTTCTGGGATAACCAAGATGTCGGCAATTTCATCTTTTGCAAAATACTCCCGCCGGAGGCGTCCGAACTCGCTCACCAGCGCATGGCTGGTGCTTCTGGCACTCAGTCTGGCCTCAACGCTTTTAACCCTGATGAAAACGCCTGGCGAACTCATTGCAGGTGGTATCCTGCTCCTTGCCTTGATCAAAGCCCGTGTGATCCTGGCCCGATATCTGGACCTGGCTGAAAGCCCGGGCTGGCTGCGGGGTTTCACCATAGTTTTGACGGGGTTCTCTGCCGTGATCTTCGCACTTTACCTGATCTGAAAAAAGCCGCCCCAAAAGGGGCGGCAGGTTACCAAGCAAAGGGACGCTTAGGTTATTGTGCGGCCATTGGCATCCGCGCGATCTGACAGCGCTGCCACAGCGCCGACAGGGCGCCCACCAGATGATCGATATCCTCATCCGTATGAACGGGTGACGGCGTGATCCGCAGGCGCTCGGTTCCTTTTGGAACCGTGGGATAGTTGATCGGCTGAATGTAGATGCCAAACTCCTCAAGCAGGGTGTCCGAAATGAATTTACACTTCACAGGGTCGCCAACCATCACCGGGATGATATGGCTGGGGTTGGGCAAATGCGGAATGCCCTCGGCATCCAATCGGGCGCGTACCTGCGCCACGCGGGTCTTTTGCAAGTCACGCTCTGCACTTGAATGCTTCAAATGCCGGATCGATGCGGCAGCGCCGGCTGCAATCGATGGGGGTAGGGCAGTCGTGAAGATGAAGCCACTGGCAAAGCTGCGGACAAAATCACACAGCGCGGCTGAGGCCGCGATATACCCACCAACCACGCCGAACGCTTTGCCCAATGTACCTTCGATGACCGTCAGGCGATCCATCAATCCATCGCGTTCAGCAATCCCGCCACCACGCGGGCCGTAAAGGCCGACGGCATGAACCTCGTCCAGATAGGTCATCGCGCCGTATTTGTCAGCCAGATCGCAGATTTCCTTGATGGGGGCGATATCGCCGTCCATGGAGTAAACCGATTCAAATGCGATCATTTTGGGTGCGTCGGGATCCGCTGCGGCCAATTTGGCGTCCAAATCCGCCAAGTCGTTATGTTTCCAAATCACCTTCTGGGCACGCGAATGCCGGATACCTTCGATCATCGAGGCGTGGTTGAGTGCATCAGAAAACACGATCAGCCCGGGAATTCGCGCGGCCAATGTCCCCAAAGCAGCCCAGTTCGACACATATCCCGAGGTGAACAGCAACGCGGCTTCTTTCCCATGCAGATCAGCCAGCTCAGCCTCAAGCAGAACGTGATCATGCGTGGTGCCCGAGATATTGCGCGTACCGCCAGCGCCTGCTCCGCAGCGATCCAGTGCGTCGTGCATGGCAGAGATCACCGAAGGGTGCTGACCCATGCCCAGATAGTCATTTGAGCACCAGATCCGCACATCCCGCTGAACCGGCCCGTCGGTTTGACGCGCGTTCGGAAACGCGCCACGACGGCGTTGCAGGTCGATGAAAATCCGGTAGTTGCCTTCGTCTTTCAAAGTGTCGAGGCTCTGGCTGAAAAATTGCTCGAAGTCCATCTGGCGTGCTCCCCGGATAACTGAAATTTCGTTGAACCTATGCCAGTGGCGCCCGCCCTTACATGACAATAGTCAAGTTGGAGACCGAGAAAAGGGTGGCACCCCCGCGCTGGCTTTGGCATAGCATGTCTCGGGGTTGATCATCCGGGGGTGTTCCCGGAGCGGACGAATAAGGGGCTGCCTTCTTGTCACACGAGGCACAAAAGATAATTGCGCGGCAGTCACTGCTCTTGCGAAGCCTGCCAGAGCAACATGTCGATACTCTGCTGCGTCAGGCCGTCTGGCGGCAATACGACCGGGGCGAGACGATCTTTCTGCAAGAGGAAGAGGCCAAGGCCGTACATGTTGTACTGGCTGGTTGGGTCAAGCTGTTTCGCATTTCCCCGACCGGTGCCGAAGCCGTGGTGAGCGTTTTCACGCGCGGTGAAAGCTTTGGCGAAGCCGTTGCGCTGCGCAATGTGCGCTATCCCGTTTCGGCCGAGGCGGTATCTCCCTGCGAGATCATGCACATCCCAAGTCCAGTGCTGCTGTCGCTGATGAAGCAAGACCCGGAAATCTGCGTATCGATCCTGGCGGCCACATTCACGCATTTGCATTCCCTGGTGGCGCAACTCGAACAGCTCAAAGCCCAGACGGGCGCGCAGCGTGTCGCGGAATTCCTGCTGAACCTGTGTGATTGCGATGCCGGCCAGTGCGAAGTTGAACTGCCGTATGACAAGATGCTGATCGCCGGGCGTCTGGGGATGAAACCCGAAAGCCTGAGCCGCGCTTTTTCGAGGTTGAAACCAGTCGGGGTTAAGATCAACCGAAACCACGCGGAAATTGCAGATATGGATGTATTGCGGAATTACGCGGAAAGCGACCCGAGCGAGAAATAGAGCCGCGTGGCCGTTGCTCTGTGCAGTAAACTGGCCATTCCCGGTCTGCGATCTTTCCGGCAATCACTATCCTTCCTATTCTTGCTGGATATGCCCTATCGGGCGCGATCCTGAGTGGGTGAGTTGATGGAACACAGACATGACGATTGAACAGCTACTGGCCGGTTTTCCCCGCGCGAGACTGATGACAGCTGCTACGCCGGTCGAACGGCTCGATCGTCTGTCCGACCAGCTTGGTCTGGATCTGTGGATCAAGCGGGATGATCTGACAGGGTTGAGCTTTGGCGGCAACAAGACCCGGCAGCTTGAATTCTATATGGGCGAGGCACAAAAACAGGGGGCAGATACCATTCTGATCACCGGCGCTGTGCAATCCAATTTCGTGCGCACGGCTGCCATGGCTGCATCGAAGCTTGGGATGGAGGCCGTGCTTCAATTGGAAGAGCGTGTGCCGGATATGGGAGACCATTATTATTCCTCGGGAAATGTACTTCTGGCCCGGCTTCTGGGTGCCGAGCACATGCACTACGGTACCGGAGAAGACGAGGCCGGGGCCGACAATGCCCTTCACGTGCGGGCAGATCAGCTGATCGCTGAAGGCCGAAAGCCATATGTAATTCACTTGGGCATCGATCATCCGCCCTTGGGGGCGTTGGGTTATGTGGCCGGGGCTGCCGAACTACTGGATCAGATCGCCGATTTCGACGTCGCAGTGGTGCCATCCGGCAGCGGTTCGACCCACGGCGGGTTTCTGGCCGGGCTGCGTCTGACTGGCAACACGGCACCTGTTTACGGCATCTGCGTTCGCCGCGACCGTCGCCAGCAACATGCGCGGTTGCAAAAGGTATTGGAACGGTTGGCGGGTATGATGGAGTTTGACCCGGCTCTGGTCATGAAAGACATCCTCACATGGGACGGCGCATTACCTCCTGGATATGGGCGGATAGGCCCGTCCACACGGAAGGCGCTTGCACTGATGGCGCGCGCCGAGGGTATTTTTCTGGATCCGGTCTACTCGGCCAAAACATTTGCGGGTTTGTTGGAATTACGTGAAAACGGCACCATTCAACAGGGTCAGAAGGTTGTGCTGTTGCATACGGGTGGGCAACCGGCGCTGTTTGCATATCAGGAAGAGCTGATCCCGGCCTGAGAGCCATCCGAGAAGCCACTGTATACTAAGTCGCGATTAGCCAGCCAACCCGTGGTTTCGAAGCGCGCCACACGGTGACACGTGACCTATGTCAATGACAGTACCGCGGATGTCGTGTCGGTTGAGCGAACCTAGCCCACCTTAGAATGGGTGGAAGATATGTTCGCAGAGTTGGAGGCTGGATATGGCTGATGGATGCGGCTGTGATCGACACGCGCATATGTATCTGAGCGTGGATGAGGCCCTGCACCGTGGCCTGTCCGCTGCTGATCCGATCACAGAAACGGAAACGCTGCCTTTGGCCGCTGCAATAGGGCGAATATTGGCCCGCGACTGTTTCAGCAAGGTCGATATGCCCGCTTTCGACAATTCGGCAATGGATGGTTATGCGGTTCGAACCGCAGATCTTGGCGATGACGACCTGTTCCAGATGCCGGTGGAGGGTCGCATCGCAGCGGGGGACAGCGGGTCTCATGCTGCACCTGTCGGCAGCGCGGTGAGGATTTTTACCGGAGCGCCTGTTCCTTCTGATTACGACGCCATCGTCATGCAGGAAGATTGTGATGTTGTAGAGGGGCAAATTCGCTTCAGCCGCCGTCCAAAGCCCGGGCAACATATCCGGCGTGCCGGTGAAGACCTTCATGCCGGAGCGTCGATCCTGCGGCGCGGCTGCGAGATTGGCCCGCGCGAGGTGGCAGCCCTTGCATCCGCCGGGTATGGCGAGGTCGTGGTTCTCCGCAAGCTGAAGGTTGCGATCTTTTCAACCGGCAGTGAGTTGCGCCAACCGGGTGAGCCCCTTGGCCCGGGGCAGATCTATAACTCGAACCGTTACATGCTGCTTGCGCTGTTGCAGAAGCCCTGGATTGAACTCACGGACCGGGGGCCGGTTGAAGATGACCCCGCGCTTTTGAAACAGGTCTTGCTGGACGCGACTGAAACCTCTGACCTGATCATCACGACCGGTGGTGTTTCTGTCGGCGATGAAGATCATATGCCGCGTCTGTTCACCGAGATCGGTGGCGTGACGGATGTGATGAAAGTCGCAATGAAACCGGGTAAGCCCATCATGTTCGGTCGGCGTGGCGGTGCTCTTTACATTGGCCTGCCGGGCAACCCGGTTTCTGCTTTTGTGACCTGGCAGATAATCGGATCGCAGATGATGGCGCGCCGCGCCGGTCTGCACCACACACCGCACGCAGCCGTACAAGCAGTTCTGTCGGAACCTTTGTACCGTACCGCAGGCCGACAGGAATATCGCCCAGTTCAGATTGACGGTTACACACCGGACGGACAGCCCCGATTGCGTCTGATGGAGCCGTCCTACAGTGGTCGTGTTGCTTTGCTTGCGCAAGCGGATGGATTGGCGATCATCCCGGCAGAAGTGACGGAATATCCCGAAGGGCAACGCCTTGAGCTATTGCAGTTTTAAGCCCTAAGCGCTTTTCCCGCGGCATCAAAGGGCGGTTCATGCAGGATTGTGGCCCTGTGTGGGCGCCCCAGAACCATAACCTCGACCTCATCACCGAGCTGGGCATTTTTCACATATCCCAAGGCCAACGACATTCCGACAGTGTAGCCATAGGTGCCCGAGGTCACCCGGCCGATCCCTTCACCGTTCTTGAAGATCGGCTCGCCACCTGTTGCATCCGCGTTGGATACTGTCACATCCGCTTCGTTCAGGCGCAGGATCACCAGGTGTTCCCGGGCCGGGTTCTGTAACACTTTCTGCGCAGCCGCCTTGTTGAGGAAGTCCTTTTCGAATTTGCAGAGGCGATCAAGACCCACTTCATGCGGCCAATATTCCGGGCTGTATTCGCGGCTCCAAGACCCATAGCCCTTTTCGACCCGCATAGACATCAGTGCCCGGCTGCCAACAGGGCCAGCCCCGAACTCTTTGCCTGCCTCAAGCAAGGCATTGTACAGCCGTGCCTGATCTTGGGTGGCGCAATGCAGCTCCCACCCCAGGTCGCCAGTAAAGGAGACGCGCAGGGCAAGAACCTGAACTCCCGCCAGCTCAATCTTGGCGGACCGCATGAACGGGAAATCTTCGGTTGCGAGCGATGTGTTGGTCAGACGTTGCAGGATGTCGCGGGACCTGGGGCCGGCCACGTTAAAGCCGCACATCGCTTCGGTTTTGCTTTCGAAAGTGGTGCCTTCAGGTAGCGGAACCTGTTTGAAAAAGCGTTTGTGATACCGTTCTGCCATGCCCGAACCAATCACCCAGAACTCGTCATCAGCCACGCGGGTGACGGTAAAGTCGCCTGCAATACCGCCGCGTTTTGAAATCAGTGGGGTCAGACAGGACCGACCAACGGTTTTCGGCATGGTGTTTGCAAAGACGGCATTCAGCCAGTCTGCTGCACCCGGACCCTTGCAGACATATTTGGCGAAGTTCGAGATATCGATGATCCCGGCACGGCCGCGCAGCATCCTGCATTCTTCACCTACCGGTCCCCACCAGTTCTGACGGGTAAAGCCGTTGGTGTCTTTGGTGCCGGGCGTTGCGGCAAACCACAGCGGATGTTCCCAACCGGCGTTCAGGCCAAAAACCGCACCCATGGCTTTCTGCGCCTCATAGATCGGGCGAACCCGTGCCGGACGACCGGCGCTGCGTTCTTCATTGGGGAAATGGATCGCGAACCTATGACTGTATTGATCTGCCACGCGCGCTTTGGTGAACGCCTTGGTGGCCCAGCTGTCAAAACGCGCCAGATCCCAGGCGAACATGTCGTATTCCATTTCACCCTCGATGATCCACTGCGCCGCCATCAGGCCCATGCCGCCCGATTGCGAGAAGCCGGGGATGATCCCGTTGCAGCAGAAATAGCCGTCGACCTCAGGCACCGGCCCCATCAGAACATTTGAATCCGGCGACCAGATCATCGGGCCGTTGATGACACGCTTGATCCCGGCTTCACCAACCGCAGGCAGGCGTTCGATGGCGTTCATCATGTTCTCTTCGATCCGTTCCAGATCATCAGGGAACAGATCGTGGGCAAAATCCAGCGGCGTGCCTTCTTCGGCCCAGAACCTCATATCTTTCTCATAAGCGCCGACCAGCAGGCCGTTGCCTTCCTGACGCAGGTAATACTCGCCATCCCGGTCTGACACAGATGGCAGACGGGTGCCGTGGCTTTTCACATCAGCCATGGATTCGGTTACGAAATACTGGTGCTCTGTAGGTTGCAGCGGCAGTTCGATTCCGGCCAGTGCCGCAACCTCGCGCCCCCACAGGCCCGCTGCGTTCACCACCCAGCGTGTCCTGATGTCACCTTTTGGCGTTCTGACGATCCAGCTGCCATCCTCCTGCTGCTCGGTTGCAGTGACCGGCGTGAAACGGTGAATCTGCGCCCCGCGTTGACGTGCGCCGACCGCATAGGCGTTGGTCACGCCCGACGGGTCCACATTGCCGCCATCGGGTTCGAACATCACGCAACGGATGCCGTCGTAATTGACCAGCGGGTTCAGCTTTTGAGCTTCTTCGATGCTGATCTCATAGAAGTTCATGCCATACAGTCTGGCCTTTGCGGCCTGTAGCTTCAGCTGATGTTCGCGCTCTTCTGTCTGGGCCAGGTATAGCGAGCCAGGCTGGAATACGCCGCAGCTTTGACCGGTTTCAGCTTCCAGCGCTTTATACAGGCTCATCGTGTAATGCTGGATGCGGCTGATATTGGTACTGTCGTGCAATCCGTGAATGTTGGCGGCTGCGTGCCAGGTTGACCCCGAGGTCAGCTCGTCCCGCTCCAACAGAACTACATCGGACCATCCCAGTTTGGTCAAATGATACAGGATCGAGCACCCGATCACTCCTCCGCCGATGACCACGGCCTGAGCTTCGTTTCGCATTTTGGCTATCTCGCGCGTTTTCGTTCGCGCTTGTTCTTTCATGAAGACTGACCCATCGACAATGTCGACAAAATTCGAGATCGAATGAAGTCAGCTAAACTCAAATTTGGAGAATGCCTGACGGCGCAATACGCTTAAGCAAACGAATTCGTCAGAACGTTAATCGGTGTGCGCGGCCACGTTCAAACAGCTTTAGGTTCAACTCATCTGCTTCCGGCGCGCCATATTCCAACGCAAACACAAATGCGTGGGTCAGGTAAAAACACGAGGCTTCATGATCCTGACGTTGTTCGGCCAGAATCGCCGCTTCGTGATAAAGCCGGATCAATTCGGGTACATCTTTTTCCGCATGGGCTCGCAAGAGTTGTTTATCGAGTTCGTTCAGATCCACTGTGATCCTTTCAGCGAATTCACACCGGCTGCCCAATACTAAAGAAAAGACGGCAACGCCGTCCCGTCTATAGTGTTTGCAACCGACCTGCGATCTGGTCAGTCAGGCCTGACCAGATCGACTTTTCAGGATTGCTTACGCTTCAGCGCGGGCTTTTTCGATCTGCGTGGCCACCCAATGGTGAAAACAATGGGTCGGGCCGTCCATCGCGGGCGAGAAACGACCGCCATCGAATTTCACGCCGTGACGGCCTTTCTGCATGCCTTCAACCACAAAGACGTCTTCCTCGAACACCGTCTTCCACAGTTGCGCGTTCTTGGCACGCAGTGCTTCGTGTTCGGGCGCGTCTTCGGGTTTTTTGGCGTAGTAGAGCTCAATCCGTTCGTTCGAACGCTCATGCGTGATCGGATCGATGAGGAAAGCAAAGCCGTGGTCACGCTGAACACCCAGCAGGGTATTCGGGTAAACGACGATATATTCCGCGCCGTCAGTCCACTGCTCACTCAGGTTCTCGAAATCATCCAGCTTTTCGCCATCGTGACCCTCGAACTGGCGGTAGACATAGGTGCCCTGACCCGAATACTTGCCCAGTTCGTTGATGTTGTAGTGATCTTCCAGACGCGAATAGCTGTTCAGGCCGGGATGAACCCAAGGCAGGTGATAGCTTTCGCAGTAGTTCTCAACAGCCAGTTTCCAGTTCGAGTTCAACTCAAGATAAACCGATGCGCCAGCGCCACCGTGATACATTGGTTGATCGAATTCTTTCCAGCGTTCCATCAACTCGCCATGGACATTTTCGAATTCCGGAGCATCGCCGCTGACATTGACAAAGACAACATCCCGCCAGACATACGAGCGGATGCGGATAAGGCCCAACTCGGCGAAATCTAGATCCTCATGGGTGTTTTGCCCAGGGCCCCCGACATGAGGGGCAGTCCGCAGTTCACCATTCAAGCCATAGCACCAGCTGTGATAGGGGCAGCGGATCGCGCCGCGGATTTTTTGCGGCTTGTCGACCAAAATCATGCCGCGGTGGCGACAGGTGTTCTGGAACACGCCGATCTGACCGTCGCGATCGCGTACCATCAACAGCGGCACACCCAGGAAATCGATCGGATACGCATCTCCCGCCTCTGGAATGTCTTTGCCAAAGCCGATGCCGGACCAGTTCGCAAACAAGACCGCATCCCGTTCTTCGGCAAAAACTGCGGGATCAATATAATGCTCGTTCGGCAGACCCTTTGCGGTGTTTACCGGTGTCAGAACAGACGAAAGCGGTGCGTGCTTGTTCATCGGCCACTCCTGAGTGATTTGAATGAGTTTATCGCTGCATCCATTGGCGGCCGAGGCCGCCCACGTTCAATACTAAAAAACCTAATGGCAAATTGAGGCAGGCTAAACCGAACCTTCAGACAGTTCGGTAAGCAACCAATTCTTGAGAGCCAGCGCTCCTTCCGAAAGCTGATCGTCCGGACGACCGACAAGATAGAAATCATCCGGGGCGGGTAGGCTGAATTCCTCTAATGCGACGAGTTTCCCTGATGCGAGCATGGGCTGGACCAGACGTTTCCACCCCAGCGCAAGACCCGCCCCTTTACGCGCCACCTGAAGGGCAAGCGCATAGCTGTTCACCCGCGATTCCACCGGAACAACCCCAGAAAACCCGAGGTCGTGGAACCAGGATGACCAGGTCGTCCAGGTACTGTCCTGCGTTTCAAGATGGATCAGCCGCCGCTGCACGAGGTCTTCAAGACTGGCCCCTTTAAGGTCCGCGGCCATCTGGGGGCTGCAAACGGGTGTCAGGATATCGCGATACAGTTTCGTGTGCGTGAGTTGCGCGTTCGCGTCCCGGCCATAGCGGATGAACAAGTCGATATCCGGCCGGTCCGTGAACGCCTTGTCCTGCGCCATCTGGTTCACTTTCACGTGCGGATAATCCTGCCAGAACCGGATGACAGACGGCGACAGCCAAAGTGCGGCGACGGCAGTGGTTGACCCAACGGTTACGTGGTTCTCGACATCGTTGCTGCGAATCTTTTCAAGTACCTTTGAAATCTGCCTGAACGAAGCGCCGAGTGCCTCAAACAGGTCTTGCCCATCCTCGGTCAGTTCCACACCGCGGTGCTTTCGGACAAAAAGTGCCGCGCCCAGCTCACCTTCCAGCGCCTTAATCTGATGACTGACGGCACCCGGCGTCACGGAAAGCTCACTCGCGGCTTCCTTGAAGCTGAGATGCCGAGCGGCGGCTTCAAAGGCCGATAAAGTCGTAAGAGGGGGAAGGTTGTAGTGGCGTCGAGACATGGAGGTTTGTTGGCTTTTGAACTCTGGGTGAGCTCAATTCACCCGAATGTTAGAAATTTTGCAATTGAAATCTATCTTTTTTCCTGTTGTTTGCTGAACGACGCAGAATGTACGCCACGTGAGACCGAACAGGACAAGTGATGGATACTCAAGTCGCCCGCCTTGTGCGAAAAACGCCGCTCAGCCCCGACACCTCCGACTTCTGTTTCGAGATCGAAAGCGGGCGCTTCACCAGCCTCGAGCCCGGAGCGCATGTGGACATCCATCTTGAAGACGGTCTGATACGGCAATACTCGCTGTGGAGCTGGAGCCAGGATGGACGCCTGATCAACGTGGCCGTCAAACGCGAAGACAAGGGGCGAGGCGGTTCACTGGCGATGCATGACCTGCAAGAGGGCGCGACCGTGGAAATCGGCGGCCCCCGCAACCACTTCAAACTTGAAAGCCATGATCGGCACGTCACTTTGATCGCAGGCGGCATCGGGGCCACTCCACTGGTTGCAATGGCACGTGAGCTGCTGAACCGAGGGCAGGATTTTCGTGTCTATTATCTTGTTCGATCAAAAGAATACGCGGCGATGGATGCACAATTCCGGGCGCTTGGACTGGATGAATGGTATCATTTGCATTGTGATAACACAGACGGGGTGTTCGACCTGAGATCGGTCATGCAATCGATGCCGATGGGCGCAGACGTTTATACCTGCGGCCCTGAACCGATGCTGAATGCGGTATTGGAAGCTGGTGCCTTGCTGCGCGGCGGCGCGATACACTTTGAACGGTTCGCCGCCGCGTCGGACATTGAACACGCCCCGAACGCCGATTTCCAGATCGAGATCCAGTCGACCGGTGCGATCTATCCCGTTGGCAAGGACCAATCCATTCTGGAGGTTTTGCAGGCCAATGGTGTGCAGGTTGATTTCGGCTGCTCCGAAGGGCTTTGCGGAACCTGTATCGTTGATGTCGTTTCCGGCGAAGTTGATCATCGCGACGGTATACTTACCCCGCAAGAGCAGGAAACGCATGAGTTCCTGTGCACATGCGTTTCGCGGGCCAAGTCGGGTAAACTGGTATTGAAACTGTAGAAGGAGCCACATTCATGCCCTTTACTTGTTCTCGCTAACATCTGTTTCGAGTACCCGTGAGCGTCGTTTCAAGTTGCATATGTGTCGGAATCTTGGGTGAGCTGCCCTAACCTCTGTCATAGGTTTCCCCGAATTGAAGGGCGCAACCACTTCTTGCGAAGCTGCAACCAGGTTCAACGGCAGACAGACTTGCCACTTCGAGCCAACAGCTTTTGCAAGCGAGAACAATCCGGGAGGAAAAGAGCGGTGGGCGATCCCACATGGTGTGTGGTCTTCCCCGTAAATCTCAGCTGAGTTGCAGTCAACTCGCTGATCGTTTGGTGCATTGGGCATGTTTGTTTACGCCGTCCCGCGCGGTGCACCCCAAGCAGAAATCCAAAGAACAAGAAACGGCGAACACACGGAGGAAAACGCAATATGTCGATACCCGATCCATTCACGGACGTTGAGATAAAGACGGCGGATGCCGGTTTTTATGAAAACTACAGCGTCCCAATTGCCCTGATCAGCAAGGCCATCATGGTCGCGCTGGTTCTGTGGGCATTGGTATTCCCTGCAAATGCAAACGGCACGCTTGGCAGCCTGAACGGGCGGCTGCTTGAGCTTTTCAACAGCTTCTACATTGTCATTGTCGGGTTGTTCCTCGTTTTTCTGGCCGTTGTCGCCGCTATTCCGTCCACGGGTCGCCGTGTGATGGGAACACCCGGTGAAAAGCCCGAGTTTTCAAACTTCTCATGGTTCTCCATGATGTTCGGCGCCGGCTTGGGTGTTGGTCTGATGGTTTTTGCAACCGCAGAACCGTTGGGGCTGTGGGGTTCGAACCCCGAAGTCGTATCCGAGGCGGTCGTTGGAAATACACCCGAAGCACTGCAGTCGGCTTACCGCTATACCTTCTTGCACTACGGGTTTCACGCTTGGGCCATCTATGTGGTGACCGGTTTGTCGCTGGCATATTACGCTTATACCCGCGACATGCCTCTCACCATCCGTTCGGCGCTGACGCCTCTGTTTGGCCGCTTCGTCAATGGCTTCTTCGGCCATGTGGTTGACGTTCTGGGTGTTGTTGCGACGATCCTCGGTGTTTCCGTCACCATCGGCTATGGTGTCAGCCAGTTCATCGACGGGCTTTATGCCATCACCGGTATGGAATGGGTCATGGATCTGGGTGGCGAAGTTCCAACCCCAAGCAAAGTAGGTTTGATCGCCGGTCTGGTCATCATCATGAGTCTGTCGATTATTTCGGCCGTATCAGGCGTTGGTCGTGGTGTTAAATACCTGTCGAACCTGAACCTCGTATTGTCGATCATCCTGTTGGGCACATTTATCGTCTTCGGCTCGTTCGTCTTTGCCATGACCACTTATGGCACGGCAATGGTCGACTATATCCTGCATATCCTGTCGCTCAGCTTCAACGCCTATGGTCCATTGTCAGTTGAAGCCTTCGCTGCGGCTTTGCCTGCCGAAGCACAAGCCCATGCCAATGATTTGATGGGCGGAGCCACCAATGCGTGGGGCAGCTTTGACGGTTTCAAGAGCGGCCTGGAAGGGGCTGCAGCCGAGTTGGATGAAGCAACCCTGGCAGCCGTTTATGCGGCGGGTGAGCAGGGGCGTCAGTTCGGCTGGCAGTCGGGTTGGACCACGTTCTACTGGGCCTGGTGGATCGCGTTCTCGCCCTTCGTGGGCCTGTTCCTCGCGCGCATTTCGAAAGGACGCTCTGTCCGCGAGTTCATCGTAGGCTGTGTGTTCGCCCCGGCTTTGGTGTGCTTTGCGTGGATGACTGTTCTGGGAGGAACTGCGATTGATCTGGAACTGGCAGGCGCTGCAGAAGGTGCAATCATCGGCGCATCGAACACCAACAAGCTGTTCGTGACACTATCTTACATGATTGACGGTGGTCTGCTGTCAATGTTGAACGTGATGTGCGTGATCCTGATCATGACATTCCTCGTCACGTCGGCAGACTCGGGCATTCTCGTGATGAACACCATCATGTCGGGTGGCAGCCAGGAGACGGGCATCAAGCACCGCATCATCTGGGGTGTCATCCTGACGGCTGTGATCGGCGCTCTGATCCTCGCAGCCGGTGAAAACAACCCGATGGATGCGCTGCGAAACGCGATGATCATCGGTGCATTGCCCTTTACTGCTGTGATGGGTCTGATGTGTATTGCTCTGGCCAAAGCTTTGTTCCGCGACAGCCAGCGTGACAAACACGCCGCTACAGGTGCACAAGCCGCCGAATAAAGCGAAAGCTTAGTTTATGACTTGATCAGGCCGCCCGGAAATGGGCGGCCTGATTTCATTTTGCGCAGACACTGGCCACGACCCTCAAACAACGGAAAAGTGCTGGCCAGCCCGACCTTGGTGAGACATCAAAACCATATCTCAACGAAAAAGCCCCAGTAAAAACCGGGGCTTTTGAGCATCTTGTCGTGAAATGCCTACATGCAGGCTTCCACGGCGCGTTTGGTCATGACCGACACAAGATGCGCCCGGTATTTCTTGCTGCCATGTAAATCAGCGATCATGTTGGCGGGGTTAATCCGAAGGTCCATCAAGGCGTCCGGGCGAAACTCCTTGTTCAGCGCCTGCTCGGCTTCGCTCCAACGGAAGACGCCATCCTCACTTGCGCCGGTCACCGCCACGCGCACGCCGTCCGTGAAACGGGCCAGATATACCCCAACAAGTGCAAACCGCGATGCTGGTTGCAGGAATTTTTGATAGCTTGCCGCCTGCGGAACCGGAAAGCGGATCGAGGTGATGATCTCTCCTTCATCCAGGGCTGTGGTGAACATGCCCTGAAAAAAGTCATCTGCCGCAATTTGACGCGCGTTGGTCACCACGGTTGCGCCCGATCCCAGCACACCCGCCGGATAGCAGGCAGCCGGGTCATTGTTCGCAACCGAACCACCGATGGTTCCGCGATTGCGCACTGCCGGGTCGCCAATTTGTCCAGCCAATGCCGCCAGCGCGGGATAAGATCCTGCAGCGTCGCGAGCAACGACAGCGTGAGGTGTTGCACCCCCAACAGAGACCGAGCCGTCATCATCAACGCAGACGCCTTGCATCTCGGCAATGCCGCCCATCGACACCAGTTTGGACGGAGCCGCCAATCGCTGTTTCAATGTCGGGATCAGGGTTTGCCCGCCTCCCAACGCCTGCGCATCCTCTGCTGCCAATGCTGCAACCGCGTCAGCAATGGTCGAGGGCTTCTCAAACTCGAAATTGTACATTTCGTTCTTCCTTTCCGAAAGGCGCTGATCCGCCCTTCATCTGGCTATAAATATCCCAGGGAGCGCGAGGGGCTGGCCCCTCGCACCCCAACCTCTCAACCATGCATCGCAGTCCAAACGCGTGACGGGCTCATCGGCATGTCGATATGATCAACAGCCTTTCCGCCCGAATTCAGTGCGTCCAGAACCGCGTTTACCACCGCCGGCGGCGAACCGATCGCTCCGGCCTCGCCGCAACCCTTCACACCAAGCGGATTGTGTGTACAGGGTGTTTGGCTTGAATGATCGACGCTGTAGAACGGGACGTCATCAGCGCGTGGCATCGCGTAGTCCATGAAGGACGCGCTCAGCAGTTGGCCATTCTCGTCATAGGCACAGTTTTCAAGCAAGGCCTGACCGATGCCCTGACCAATACCGCCATGCACTTGTCCATCAACGATCATCGGATTGACGATATTGCCAAAGTCATCCGCAGCCGTGAACTTCTCAATCGTGACCTGACCTGTGTCCGGATCAACCTCGACCTCACATGCATAAGCCCCTGCCGGGAAAGTAAAGTTGGCCGGGTCATAAAACGCGGTTTCTTCCAGTCCCGGTTCAACTTCCAGCGGATAGTTGTGCGGGACATAAGCCGTGAGGGTCACATCCCCCCATGCCACCGACTTGTCGGTCCCCGCAACACTGAACTGACCGTCCTTCAGCTCGATATCCGCCTCGGACGCTTCCAACAGGTGGGCGGCGATCTTCTTGGCCTTGTCGATCACTTTTTCGGTCGCCTTAACCATCGCCGAGCCGCAGACCGCCAGCGAGCGTGAGCCATAGGTGCCCATGCCGAACGGAATCTTCGAGGTGTCACCATGCACGATCTCGACCATCGACTCGTCGATGCCGATCATGTCGGCCACAACCTGCGGGAAGGCCGTCTCATGCCCCTGACCATGGCTGTGCGCGCCGACCATGACGCTGATCGAACCGGTGGCATTAACCCGAACGGTCGCGGCATCATAAAGACCCGCCCGGGCCCCCAGCATGCCAACGATGTTCGACGGCGCGATACCGCAGGCCTCGATATAGCAGTTGACACCCAGGCCCCGCAGCTTTCCGTTGGCCTCGCTTTTTACACGGCGGGCGGCAAAGCCTGCCAGATCGGCAGCAGCCTCAAGCTTGTCCATTGTCCCGTTGTAGTCCCCGGTGTCGTAAGTCAGCGCCACTGGCGTGTCATAGGGGAACTGCGTGACAAAGTTCTGGCGACGCAGGGCGATCGGATCCACACCCAACTCGCGGGCGGCCTTGTCGATGACACGTTCCAGCTGGAAGGTTGCTTCGGGGCGGCCAGCGCCGCGATAGGCATCCACCGGCACCGTGTTCGTGAACATCGCCTTCACATTTACCTGAATGACCGGGGTCTTATAGTTGCCCGCCATCAGCGTCCCGTGCAGCCACGTCGGCACCGAGCTGGAGAAGGTCGAAAGATAAGCGCCCAGATTGGCGTAGGTGTTGGTCCGCAGGCCGATGAAGTTGTTATCCGCATCCAGAGCCAGCTCAATCGTGCTGACATGGTCACGACCCTGCGCATCCGACATGAACGCCTCGGACCGGCTGGCGGTCCACTTGACGGGGCGGTTGCAGGCCTTGGCGGCAAAGGTGCAGAACGCTTCTTCCGCATAGTGGAATATCTTGGTGCCAAATCCACCACCCACATCCGGGGCCACGACGCGGACTTTATGTTCCGGCAAACCCAGAACGAAGGCGCACATCAACAAGCGGATGACATGCGGGTTCTGCGAAGTGGTATAGAGCGTATATTCATCCGTGCCCCGGCTGTATTCCGCCACGGCCACGCGCGGTTCCATCGGGTTGGCGACCAGCCGGTTGTTCACCAGATCCAGCTTGGTAACGTGCGCCGCGTTGGCAAAGACGTCGTTCACCTTTGCGTCGTCGGCCTCACCCAGCTGCCAGTCGTAGCAGATGTTGTTTTTCAGATCGTCATGAACCAGCGTCGCGCCTTCCTGCGCGGCGGATTTCATGTCGATCACGGCGGGCAGTTCCTCGATATCCAGATCAATAGCCTCAGCCGCGTCACGGGCCTGTTCCAGGCTGTCAGCCACCACGGCGGCAATGGGATCGCCCACATGGCGCACCTTGCCCTGTGCTAGAATGGGATGTGGCGGTTCCTGCATCGGTGCGCCGTGCTTGTCGGTCACTTCCCAGCCACAGGGCATTCCGCCCACGCCTTCAAAGTCTTTGCCGGTGAATATCCTGACCACGCCGGGCATACCCTCGGCCGTTGATGTATCCACAGAATTGATCCGCCCATGCGCGATGTCGGACCGCAGGAAATATACGTAAGCCTGGCCACGTACATTGATGTCGTCGGTGTAGTTGCCTGCTCCGGTCAGAAAGCGGACGTCCTCGCGCCGCTTGGAGCTGGCTCCGATGCCACTGTCTTTGGGCATTGCTTGTTCTCCTCCCATAAACGGATGCTGTTGCACCCTTCACTTGTCCCACGGGCGCAACATTTACGCCCGCAGCGGCATCATTCCGCGGCGATACTGCCGACGTCCTGGCCAGAGGCGGCCATGATCGCCTTGACGATATTGTGGTACCCTGTGCAGCGGCACAGGTTGCCTTCCAGGTATTTCCGGATTTCGGCCTCAGATGGGCGAGGGTTGTCTTTCAGCAGCGCTGCGGCGCTCATCACCATACCCGGTGTACAGAACCCGCATTGAAGGCCGTGATGATCCTGAAAGGCTTGCTGGATCACGTTCAGCGAACCGTCCGCATTTGCCTGACCTTCGATGGTGCCAACATCAGCGCCGTCGGCTTCGACCGCCAACATATTGCACGACTTCACGGCCTGGCCGTTCACATGTACAACGCAAGCGCCGCACTGGGCCGTATCACAGCCGACATGCGTGCCCGTCAATGACAGTTGCTCGCGCAGAAAGCCGGACAGTAATGTCCGGCCCTCAACCTCGCCGCTTACGGCCTTGCCGTTCACGGTCATAGAAATTTTCATGACTTTCTCCTCCCTGAATTCCAACGGTTCAACCGCCCAATACGCGCTTGAACCAACCTTTTTTTGCTTCGCCGCCTTCATCCTCGGCCGAAGGTTCGGCTTGAACCTGATCCGATGTTTCCGGATCGGGCGTTTTTTCCGGTTCGACCGCGTTCTGAAAGTTTTCAAAGAACCGGTCGGCCATTTTTCTGGCGACGCCATCAATGACTCGGCTGCCAAGCTGGGCCAGCTTGCCACCGACACGTGCGTCGACGGTATAGGTCAGCAGAGTACCTTCGGGCACATCAGACAAACTGACATCGGCCGCACCCTTGGCAAAACCCGCAGCCCCACCCTTACCTTCACCCGAGAGCTTCACGCTTTCAAGCGTTACGATATCAGAAAGGGTAACAGCCCCTTTGAAGGTCGCTTTGACGGGGCCAACTTTCTGCACCACCGTCGCTTCGAACCCGTCATCGACCGAGCCCGTCATTTCCTGACATCCCGGAACGCATTCTTTCAGAACCTCAACCGACAATAGCGCGTCCCAGACCTTGGATCGCGGCGCGGCGATGACGCGGCTGTCACTAAGCTCCATTTCTCTTCTCCAGGTGTTTTTGCTTACGCTACGCGGTGTTATTCGCCCTGCCTATTAGACCTTGGGTGTAGGTGTCGCCGCGCCGATCTTATGTACGACTTTGGGCCAGTAGGCGCAGATTACTTTCGTTGTTAGGATTGGGTAAGCTGGGGACAATCTGATTGAAAAAAGGCAATACCAAATGCTTGCTGACTCTATTGTAAGGTCTGGCTTCGAGAAAGTGCTGATCGTCGATGACCACCCCCTGTTTTGCGACGCGCTGTCGATGACCTTGCAAAGCGTGGCGCAGATCGGCGAAATCCATACCGCAGACCGACTGGAAGGCGCGATGGAACTTCTATCAGGGGGGCTGAAACCGGACGCGGTCATGCTGGACCTCAACCTGCCGGATGTGGAAGGGCTGGACGGCCTTGTCCGTCTGAAGGCTGCTGCGAATGCCCCGGTTATTGTGGTGTCCTCGATGACGGATAATCGCGTTGTCAGTCAGGTGATTCAGGCGGGTGCATCGGGTTATGTACCCAAGCATAGCCAACGCGATGTGTTTCGCCTGGCATTCGAGACAGTGCATTCCGGCAAAGTTTTTGTGCCCGAAGGATGCGTTCTGATCAATGTTGAAGAGGATGAACACGCCGGCGCGGTCAATCGGCTTGCGACACTGACAAATCAGCAAGCCCGCATCCTGCAACTGATCTGCGAAGGTAAACTGAACAAGCAGATTGCCTATGACCTGTCCATTGCGGAACCCACGGTCAAAGCGCATGTCACGGCAATCATGCGGAAACTGGGTGTGCAAAGCCGGACGCAAGCCGTTCTGATTGCAAAGAAAGCTTCGTTTGCCAGCGTCTTGCAAGACCAAGGCTAAGCGTCATACTCTCACCACATCGTCGCGCTTTAGGGAGGAGGCTCGATGGACCAAGCAGTCGGGTGGGCGACAGCCCGGACCGGTGCAACAGGCATCGTCAAAACGGCTTTCGTGCGTTACGACACCGGGCAGGCGCTTGGGGTGCTCGAACGTCAAATCGGGGCTGAGCCACTTGCGCTGGTGATATTGTTCGTCAGTCCGAACGCGGACGCCGCTGCGGTCATTGCCAAAGCCGAGCAGGTGTTTGCGCCTACGCCGGTGGTTGGCTGCACCACCGCCGGAGAACTTGCGGATAGCGGTTATTGCGAAGACCAGATCGTCGCAATCGGCCTCCCGCAATCCCATTTCGACACGCGTACGGTCCTAGTTTCCGATCTGAACGATTTTGAGGCGGAAAGCATCATCAACGAGATGATCCACAACCGAAATGCCATGATGGTCACGGCGCCCGACTGGAGCCATGAGTTTACGTTCCTGATGATCGACGGATTGTCGACCAAAGAGGATGCGTTGACCTCCGAGTTGGCCGTCGGCTTGGGGCCGGTGCCATTGTTTGGCGGATCGGCCGGTGATGGAACCCGGTTCGGGCGTACCTATGTGCTGCATCAGGGCAAGGCACTGAGCAATGCTGCCATACTGACTCAGGTTCGTACGCGGTGCCCGATCAAGGTGTTCAAAACTGATCATCTGGTTCCAACGACCCGGCGTATGGTCGTAACCAAGGCGGATCCGGCAAAACGCATCGTTGAGGAGATCAATGCCGAGCCCGCCGCCCGCGAGTACGCCCGTATCCTTGGCAAGGATCCGGAACAACTGACGACATTCACCTTTGCGGCGCACCCCGTTGTTGTGCAGATTGGTGGGCAGCATCACGTCCGCGCCATTCAGCAGGTGGCGGGCAACGGGGACCTTGTCTTTTTCTCGGCCATTGATGAAGGGCTTGTGCTGACGCTGGCCGAACCAAGGGACATGGTAGAGCACCTTGAGGAAGAAATCGGCCTTCTGACCGAGAAACGGCAACCCGACACAATTCTGGGCTGTGATTGCATTCTCCGCCGACTGGAAGCGCAGGAAAAGCAAAAGACACGCGAAATCTCGGACATTCTGGCCCGCAATCACGTTGTCGGATTTTCAACTTACGGAGAGCAGTACAACTCTATCCATGTGAACCAAACTCTGACGGGTGTTGCGATTTATCCGCCCGAGAAAGAGTAACGCATGATCGAGCATCTTACTGACCCGTCGGACTCGGTTGACCGCCAGAACGAGAAACTTCGCAAGATCGCCGAAGCGCTGATGCGTCGGGTAGAAGAATCCACCGATGCGTCAGGCGCAGCTTATGCGCAGTTTCAGCGTGCGGCCGTGCTTGAACAAGAGGTCCGCGCCCGGACGAATGATCTGGAACGTGCCCTTGAATTGCTGAACGATTCCAATGCCAGATTGGCACAGGCGAACAAGGACACCGAAGCCGCACGCGCGGATCTGGCCAATGCAATCGAAACGGTGCAAGAGGGGTTTGCCCTTTTCAATCGCGACGAAAAACTGGTGCTGTGTAACAGCCGTTTTGGTCTGCATATGCCCGACATTCAGGAGCGGCTGAGCCCGGGATTGAGCTTTGCCGAATATGTCGAACTGGTCAGCCGATCAGGGTTTCTGTCCCTGCCTGAAACAATGACACCGACAGACTGGGCCAAAAGCCGCCTGGATCGGCACACGGACGATCATGTGGTGTTCAACGTCCGGCTTGTTGGCAATCGGTGGTCACAAGTGTCCGAACACCGCACGCCGGATGGCGGCACTGTTATTCTGCAAACCGATGTGACCGATATCATGCGGATCGAACGGCAGGAGCGTGACCGGATACTGGATGACAAGGCCAGGCTGATCCGCGCAACGCTTGAACATATTGAACAGGGCGTTTGCATTTTTGACAACAAACACCGTCTGATCGGGTGGAACAACCGCGCTAGCGAGTTGCTGGCCATTCCAATCGCACAGTTTCAGACGGGAACCCGGTTTGAATCGCTGTCCAATCGCCTTGGCGCGAACATCAGGTTCCAGAAGGGGGTAACGGAAGCCGATCTTCTGAACTGGGTGACGCGGCAAACCTATCGCCGTCCTCTGCAATTTCAGATGCACCGTGGAAGGTCGAAGATACTTTCTGTTTTTGCGCAGGAAATGCCCGACCGCGGTTTTGTGATATCCTTCACCGATGTAACCGCAGAACGAAAATCCGCCCAGGCCTTATATGAGGCCAAAGAATTGCTGGAACAGCGCGTAACATCGCGCACGATGGAACTGGCTGACGCTTTGAACGAGGCCGAGCGTGCAAACGCATCCAAGTCGCGATTTGTGGCAGCGGCCAGTCACGACCTGTTGCAACCTCTGTCAGCGGCAAAGCTTTATGTTGCATCGCTGGGCAGCGGTCTGGACAAAGACGACGCAAGAACCGTTGCAGGAAAGGCTGAAAGTGCGCTGAACAGTGTTGAACACATTCTGGAAGCGCTGCTGGATATCTCGAAACTTGATTCAGGGCGGGCCACCGCGCATTTGTCGACCATAACAGTGAGTACGCTGTTTTCGCAGATGGAAGATGCGTTTCGCCCGGTGGCGCAGGCAAAAGGGCTTGAGCTGTCTTTTGTTGACACGAACGCGCGCGTGACCAGCGACGCCAGCTATTTGCGTCGGATTTTGCAGAACCTGCTTTCGAACGCGATCAGGTATACCGAGGTTGGAAAGGTTCTGGTCGGTGTGCGGCGTCGCAAAGGCGCAATTGCCTTGCAGGTCTGGGATACAGGTATCGGTATCGCGTCAGACCAAAGAGACCTCGTCTTTCAGGAATTTCAGCGCCTGCATTCTGATGCCAGCGCCGCAGAGGGTATGGGATTGGGCCTTGCAATCGTGGAGCGCGCCTGTGGGCTGTTGCAACATCCAATCCAGCTGTATTCCGAAATAGGCAAAGGAACTGGATTCTCGGTCGAAGTGCCGTTGGCGCAGGAAGAGCAGACCATTTGCAGCAGCGGCCCTGCGGCCCACGATCCGGGCTCCAAGGTCCTTGGTAACACGGTCGTATTGTTGATTGAGAATGATGAAAACCTCCGTAGTGCACTGACCATGACCATCGAATCCTGGGGGGTCGAGGTTCTGGAGAGCGAAAGCGAAGACGAAGCAATCAATCTACTTCGTGAAATTGACATTCTGCCTGACGCAATAGTTGCCGATTTTCAGTTAAATCACGATAGAACCGGTGTCGACGCGATACATGCCCTGACGCACGAGTTTGGCCCTCTGCCCGGCTGCATTATCTCGGCCAACCGATCACCTGAACTGGCCGAGCGTTGCAAGCGCGCCAATCTGCCTTTGCTCTACAAACCGCTAGATGCGCAACTACTGCGCTCAACGCTGGAATCGTCGATTGCACGCCGCAACTGAGCGGCGTCAATCTGTGACCGGTTCAGATTGAACCAAGGGTCTTCCCCTTGCCGAAACAGCTGGTTAAGAAGTTCTTCCAGCGTCGTTTCAGGAGGCCCCATTGGACCGTATCGCCCGCACCATCGCCACCGAGATTAATGCACGATCCGAGCAGGTCGGTGCCGCGATCAAGCTACTGGACGACGGAGCAACCGTGCCTTTTGTCGCCCGGTATCGAAAAGAAGCAACCGGAGGATTGGACGACACCCAGTTGCGTCTGCTGTCCGAGCGGCTGACCTATCTGCGCGAGCTTGAAGCGCGGCGTGAGACCGTCCTGAACTCGATCAAGGATCAGGGTAAACTGACAGAAGATCTGAGCCAATCCATAGCACGTGCCGAAACCAAAGCGCAGTTGGAAGACATTTATCTGCCATACAAGCCAAAACGGCGCACCAAGGCGATGATTGCGCGCGAAAATGGGCTTGAACCTTTGGTTGACGCTATTCTGGCGGACCGCAACTGCGACCCTGAAACATTGGCCGCGGCGTACCTCACCGAGGCGGTAACGACGACCCGGGATGCATTGAACGGCGCGCGGGACATTTTGACCGAGCGGCTGACGGAAAACGCCGCACTGCTGGGCGAATTGCGCAGCTTCATGCAGCGCGAGGCTCTGCTCAGCGCAAAGGTCATCGAAGGCAAGGAAAAGGACGGCGCAAAGTTCAGCGACTACTTTGACCATGCCGAATTGTGGGCAGACGTGCCGTCGCATCGGGCATTGGCGATGCTGCGGGCATCCAAAGAGGGCATCGTCACGCTGGATATCGCGCCTGAACCGGAATTTGGTGCCGCGCGGGCCGAGACGATTGTTGCCGCTCATCTACAGACACGTGGCACGGGGCCGGCAGACGCATGGTTGCGCAAAGTCGCGGGCTGGACATGGCGGGTAAAGCTTTCGCTGTCCATGATGGTCGAACTGATGGCTGATCTGCGCAGCCGGGCGCAGGACGAAGCCATTCAGGTCTTCTCGCGAAACCTCAAAGACCTGCTGTTTGCCGCGCCGGCAGGTGCCAAGGCGACATTGGGTCTGGATCCGGGCATTCGTACGGGCGTAAAGGCTGCTGTCGTTGATGCGACCGGCAAGGTCGTTGCCACTGACACCTTTTACCCATTTCAGCCGAAGAATGATTTGCGTGGTGCACAGGCCAGTATCCTCAATCTGATATCTGCTCATCAGATCGAACTGATCGCAATCGGGAACGGGACTGCCAGCCGTGAAACCGAAAAATTGGTTGCAGACACTCTTGCTCTACTACCCAAGACGGTGAAAGCACCAACAAAAGTGGTGGTGTCAGAAGCTGGGGCTTCGGTCTATTCCGCTTCTGAACTGGCTGCGCGCGAGTTTCCGGATCTGGATGTCTCGCTACGTGGTGCGGTCTCGATTGCGCGCCGATTGCAGGACCCTTTGGCCGAGCTTGTTAAAATCGAACCGAAATCCATTGGTGTCGGCCAGTATCAGCATGATGTGGATCAGCATCGCCTGTCACAGTCTCTGGATTCCGCGATCGAGGATGTGGTGAATGCTGTCGGGGTCGATCTGAACACAGCGTCCGCGCCTTTGCTGTCACGCGTATCAGGTCTGGGGCCAGCGCAAGCCGAAGCGATTGTCACCCACCGCGATTTGAATGGGCCCTTCCTATCGCGGAAGGATTTGCTGTCCGTCGCCCGCCTAGGACCGCGCGCGTTCGAACAATGTGCCGGCTTCCTGCGTATCAGGGACGGTTCCGAGCCGCTGGATGCGTCTTCGGTACATCCCGAAGCCTATGACATTGCGCGCCGGGTTGTTGCCGCCTGCGGCCGTGATATCCGAAACATCATGGGCCATAATGGCGCGTTAAAGGGGTTGCGGGCGGAACAATTTGTAACTCAGGATTTCGGCCTGCCGACGGTTCGGGACATCTTTGCCGAACTTGAAAAGCCCGGACGCGACCCCAGACCCAGTTTCGTCACCGCATCATTCACCGATGGTATCGAAGAAATCACCGATCTGAAACCCGGAATGGTTTTGGAAGGCACAGTCACCAACGTCGCGGCTTTTGGCGCTTTTGTGGATATCGGCGTGCATCAGGATGGGCTTGTTCATGTCAGCCAGCTGGCAGACCGGTTTGTCAAAGATCCGCATGACGTGGTTAAGACCGGGCAGGTGGTTAAAGTACGTGTTGTCGATGTTGATGTCCCGAGAAAGCGCATTGGGTTGACCATGCGAAAACAAAGTGGCGGCGGACATCGTCGCGCGTGATCGCAAAACGACGCGTGATGAAGTGCGCTACCTTCTTGAAACCGCGTTTTGTGGGGCGTCAGCTTAGTGTCTTGCAGGTGGTTCAATCCATGATTACGACTAGGACGACCGGAATGAAGGTGATGTTGGCGCTACAGAAACGGCTGGGCTGATTGATCTTTTCTTTCTTGAAAGTTCGAAAAGACCGGGGTTGTCGCGGTGGGCTGGTTCGTAGTCTCTTGTATAACGTCTGAAGCACAACCTTGGCCCAAGGCGGATCTGTAAACTTCCTGAGCTTCACCTTTTCGTAAACCAGAGGGTATGCATGACACATGTCGTGACACTGAATGCCGGATCGTCTTCGATGAAGTTCGGCCTGTTCGAAGTGACAGAAGACGATCCAATCATGGTGTGCACCGGTGTGGTCGAGCGGATCGGCGAGCCTGAGCCAACCGTCAAGGCGCGGTCATCTGGCGGTGGAGTTCTGGCGAATGGCACGGCAGGAGATATTCATGATCACGCCGCCGCCCTGGACTGGGTACTGAACCTGTTGTCACGTGTCTTCCCCAGTTGCGAGGTCACCGCGGTTGGGCATCGTATTGTTCACGGCGGACCTGAGATCGATACGCCATTGCCGTTGACCGCCGCTGCTTTGGAGGAGTTGGACAAGCTCTCTCCGTATGCACCTCTGCACCAGCCGCACAACCTGGCTGGCGTCAAGGCAGCTATGGAACGCTTTCCAAATGCCGCCCAGATTGCCTGTTTTGACACGGCCTTTCATCGCAATCACCCCTGGGAGAACGACGTATTCGCCCTGCCGCGCGAGTATTACGACAAAGGCGTTCGCCGCTATGGTTTTCACGGGCTTAGTTATGAGTACATCTCGGACCATTTGGCCAAAACCGCGCCACTTTTGCACGCGGGGCGGGTTGTGGTCGCGCATTTGGGTAACGGTGCGTCGATGTGTGCCATGATCGGGGGGCGATCCGTCGGTTCGACCATGGGGTTTTCGTCGTTGGACGGGCTGCCGATGGGATCACGTTGCGGTCAGCTCGATCCAGGTGTTTTGTTGTATCTGATGGATCAGGAAGGGTTGAGCGCCTCAGAGATTTCCGACCTTCTGTTTCGCAAATCAGGTTTGCTGGGTCTGTCCGGACTTTCAAGCGACATGCGCACTCTTGAAAAAGCAGATACCCGTGAAAGCCGACAGGCCATCAGCTATTTCACTTTCCGCATCCGCCGCGAACTTGGAGCAATGGCCGCAATATTGGGCGGTATTGATGCCCTGATCTTCACTGGTGGTATCGGAGAAAACTCGCGTCTTGTACGCGACAGGGTATGTTCCGGAATGGGGTGGCTGGGGATTGAACTGGATCCCGATGCCAACGCGGACAATGATCGGATCATCTCGACAGATCTGTCCCGAGTGGTGGCCATGGTTATTCCGACAAACGAAGAGCTGGTTATTGCCCGTGCTGCCGCAGATCTGTTGACAAATCGATCCCATCGGAAAAGTGCTTAGCCCGGCTGGTACGTCCAGCGATACGAGGGTGGGGTCGGCCCTTTGTTGCGACCACCTTGCTGCATCTGCTCCCAGGCATGTGCCAGAATACCCACTGATCGGGACAGGCAGAAAAGGCCGCGCGCCAATGGTGGCGCAAACCCAAGCTCGGCATAAATAACTGCGGTTGCGCCATCGATGTTCATCGGGACGGGTTTACCCTTACGCCGCGCAAGCTCTGCCTCGATCTGCTGCGCAATGCGCATGACCTGCCCATCGCAAGCACCGGTTTTCACCGCTTCGGCGACCAGTTCCATCAGGCGCGGCGCACGAGGGTCTGTGGGTGTGTGAAACCTGTGACCAAAACCCGGAAGTATCTTTCCGTGGCTTTCGATCCTCGCATTGATTGCCCGCTCCAAAGTGCCAGGGTAAAGGCCCACAAAGTGGTAGAGTTCCACGGCTTGCTCGCCAGCCCCTCCATGAATGTCGCCCAACATGTTCACGGCGCTCGCCATCGCGTTGTTGAGAGGCAGGCCACAGGTCACGGCCATGCGCGCGGTCGCAATCGATGGGGCCTGCGGACCGTGGTCGACTGCCGCGACCAGCGCGGCTTCGAACAATCGGGACTGCGCTTTTGATGGGTGGTCGCCGCGTACCATGAACCAGATCATCTCCGCGAAACCAAGGCGTCCGATCAGGTTTTGAATCGGCTCTCCGCGCAGGTCGATCCGGCCAGGTTCCATATCGATGATGGATGTTGCCCACCAATCTGACACATCGTTCATATGATCCCCTCTCTGCGCAGCGCGTCGATTTCCGCGTCGGTCAATCCGATCTCAGACCACACTGCCTTGTTGTCGGCCCCAAGATTTGGTGGCGCGATTTGCGGCATTCGCCGGGTGCCATCCATTACGACGGGACTACCTGCAAGCTGCATCTGTTCGCCGTGAACCTGTAAAGAGCCAATCAGACCGCGATCGTAAAGTTGCGGGTCTGCAAGGGCCTCTGGTACGGTCAGAACTTGTCCTGTCGGTACCCCCAATGCGTTTCATTCACTCACCCACTCGGCCGCGGCCTTCGTCTTTAGGGTGCGTTCCAATTCTGTACGTAAGGCGTGGCGGTTTGTTTTGCGATCTTCACGCGTTGCGTAGTCGGGGTTGTTCAGCAGGTCATCCCGCCCGAGACAGCGGGCAAGTGCCTGCCATTGCTCGTCCCGATTGGCCGCGATGTTGATCGGGCTGTCCCGCGTGGCAAATGTACCTGAGGGGGCCGAGGTTGTGTTCTCATTCCCATGCGCTCCGGGCGTTACGCCACCCACCAGATAATTTGAAACAACCCAGCCCATTGTCGAAATCACGGCTTCGGACATCGCAACATCCAGATAGGTGCCGCGTGGTTTGGCGTTCAATGCCGCCGCGACTGCAAAGGCGGCCGTCATCCCCCCGACCGTGTCCGCCAACGGATAGCCGACGCGATACGGTGCCGTGTCGGGGGCGCCGGTGATTGACATCACGCCGCTGATACCCTGCACAATCTGGTCATAAGCCGGATCGCCGCGCCGGGGGCCATCCTGCCCGAACCCGCTGATGGCGCAATAGATCAGGTTGGGATTAACGTTGCGCAGAACTTCATAACCAAGACCAAGACGATCCATTACTCCGGGCCGGAAGTTTTCCACCAAAACTTCAGCTGACTGGACAAGGCGTTTCAGAAGCGCCTTGCCCTTTTCCGATTTCATGTCCAGCGTGACAGATTTTTTACCGGCATTCTGCGCCAGAAAACTGATCCCCATCCCCGCCTTGTTTCTGGCGGGATCAGCTCCCAGAACGCGAGCGAGGTCGCCACCATCGGGGCGCTCGACCTTGATCACGTCGGCACCCATCAATGCCAGTTGGTAGCAGCAATACGGACCCGCGAGGACATTGGTCAGATCGAGAACCCGTATTCCCGCCAGCGGGTCAGTCACCTTCGGCAACCCCTTCCGCCCGGGCCTGTGCACGGCGCGCGCGGTAGCTGGGTAGGAGCACCAGAAGCGCCGCAATAACCAGCAGACCCAGCGTCATCGGGCGTTCCCAGATAAAGGCGATGCCATCGTACAACTGCATGGACCGTGAGAAGTTGTCTTCCATCATACCGCCGAGGATGAAACCGATCAGCAGTGGTGCCAGTGGGTAATCAGCAAATTTCAACGCCGTTGCGCATACCCCAAAACCCACCAGTATCAGCAGTTCGGTTGCATTGTTCTGTCCGATATAGGCCCCCATCAGAGTAAAGAACAAAATAAAGGGGATCAGATAGTTACGCGGCACCGAGAGAACTTTGGCAATATAGGGGATCAGCGGCAGATTCAGGATCAGAAGTACCAGATTGCCAATGAACATGGACATGATGACCGCCCAAAAGATCTGCGGTTCGTCCAGCATAAGGCGTGGGCCCGGCGTCACGTTCAGGGCAATCAATGCGCCAAGCAGGATCGCCGTCGTTCCAGATCCGGGAATGCCAAGCGTCAGAAGCGGCACGAACGAGCCTGTACAGGCAGCGTTGTTTGCTGTTTCAGGCGCGGCCAGCCCTTTGATCGACCCTTTGCCGAATTCGTCCTGCTCGGCCTTTGGGGCGATGTTACGCTCAACCGCATAGCCCAGAAAACTGGCAATCGTTGCGCCTGCACCGGGCAGAACGCCGATGAAAAACCCTTGGATAGACTGGCGACCAATCACCGGAGCAATGGCTTTGGCTTCCTCCCTGCTTATGCGCAGGTCCTTGATTTCACCTTCTTCGCCCTTAAGATCCTTGGGTTTGAGAACAAGAAACAGCGCCTCGGGTAACGCGAACATGGCCATTGCAAGTGTGATAAAGCCAAAGCCCGACTGCAAATCCATGATGCCCATGGTGAAACGAGGCATGTTGAACAGTACGCCTTCGCCAACAGTGGCCATGATCAATCCAAGGATTGTCATTATGATAGCCTTGGCAACCTGACCTGTTCCCGCAAAGGCGGCAATGGCCGACAAGCCGACAACCATCAGCGCGAAATACTCGGCTGAATGGAAAAGCAACGCAACAGAAGACAGGGCAGGGGCGAAGATCATCAAAAGCAACGCGCCGAACGTGCCACCTGCAAAGCTCGCGATTGCGGCAATGGTCAGGGCTTTGCCCGCTTTGCCCTGACGTGCCATCGGGTAGCCGTCAAAGCTGGAGGCGACGGTACCCGCGACCCCCGGCGCATTCAGCAGAATAGAAGAGGTCGAACCACCAAAAATGGCGCCATAATACACACCGGCCAGCAAGATCAGCGCGGCGGACGGATCGCCCATGGAAATTGCCACCGGGATCATGATGGCGATGATCGACATCGGGCCCAGACCCGGCAGCATTCCGATGAATGTGCCAATCAGACAGCCCGCGACGACCATCAGCAGATTTTGCAGTGAGAATGCCGTTTGCAGGCCTATCAGAAGTCCTTCAAGCATGTCAGCCTCCGAAAATGCCGGGCAAAGGGCGCATGTAAATGCCAAGGACTTCCTGAACCAGATACCAGACCGTACCAGTGGCGACCAGGGCGACGGGCAGCATGATATGCCATTTTCGTTCACCCAGGATAAAAGATCCAAAGATCAGGAAGGCCGAAGTTGAGATCAGGAACCCGACGGGGCGCAGGCATAGCGCATAGACGACCATCAGAACCAACAGCATGATCGCCTGACCAAGATGGTAATCGCCCAACCGCCGATAATCGATTTCAGGTTCGCTGGGTTCAGCTTTTTCGAAACCCAGCAGAATGATCGTGGCCGTGATGATCCCCAGAATAGACAGCACTTTGGGGAAAGTGCTTGGCCATATGGGGTTTCTTTGCATGAAAGGGGGCAGACTACTGTCCATCGTGAACCAAGCGGCGTAGCCATATGTTAAACAAATACCCAGAAGAATGAGCGCGATCCAGCGATCCAGCGCCATGAGACCCCCTCCTTTTTTTCGTCGTCAGGGATGGCAGAGCGGGTTACCGCTCTGCCCTAGTTGGATTCAGAGGAAGCCCAGCTTTTTCATCAGATCACCGATCTGTTGTTCCTGCTGCTCAAGAAATGACCGGAAATCATCGCCCGAGTTATGGATGTTCACCCAACCGTTGCGTGCACGAACCTCTTCCCATTCCGGGGTGTCGTACATCTTGGCAATCGCGGCCTGGTAGGCTGCAAGCTTGTCCTCGGGCAGACCCGGGGCCGCAAAGAAGCCACGCCAGTTCACAAAGGTGGTGTCGATGCCCTGTTCTTTCATGGTCATCGCGTCTGGGGCGGCATCTACGCGATCTGCCGATGTGACGCCGATGATTTTGACTTCACCTGCGTTGGCCAGATCGACGGCTTCAGAGAAACCTGTAGACAGCGCTGCAATCTCACCGGACAGAAGGGCAGCCATGGCTTTGCCACCCGCATCATATGGAATGTACTTCACGCCAAGCGCATCTTTTCCGGCCGCTTCCATCACCATGGCTGCGACCAGGTGGTCCATGCCGCCGGGAACCGAGCCACCGCCGATGGCCGTGTTGCCCGGGTCGGCGTCGAAGGCAGCAAGCAGATCACTCATAGAGTTGATAGGGCTGTCTTTGCCGACAACAATTGCTGCGTAATCTCCAATCGTGCCCGACACCAACGTCAGGTCGCGAAAGTTGTGTGGAAACACGCCAGTCAAAGAACGGATCACGATAGGCGTGGAGTTTACCATCAACGTCCCGTGGTTGCTGTCGGCGTTTTCAATCAGATAGCCGATGGCTTTGCCGCCGCCACCGCCTGACATATTTTCATAAGACGCGGTGCCCACAAGACCGGCGTTGGTAAGCGCTTCGCCGGTGCCGCGAGCGGTACCGTCCCAACCACCACCGGCGCCGCCGGGGATCAGAAAGTGGATGCTGTCCACCAGCTGGTCTTCAGCCAGAACGGGTCCTGCAAGACCTACAGCAGCAACAGCTGCGATCAGGGCGCGACGGCCCAGTGCGAAAGTTGTCATGATGTCCTCCCATTTGACAACGGGCCGCATGGCGGCTCAGATTGGGAAGAACAAAAACACACCAACCTGACATCAACCTGTCACGCGCGAGAATAGTATTAAAGCCCGATGAAATTTCTGCTTGTCGAAGACAATCTAGACCTCGCAAACGCGATCAGTTCCCGCATGAGGTTGGACGGGCATGTGGTTGATAACGCGTCCACATTAGGCGATGCAACTGCCTTTGTTGAAACTCAGGAATACGATCTGATCCTGCTGGATATCATGCTGCCGGATGGGGACGGTCGCGATTTCCTCAAGCGGCATCGCGCGAGCCATTTGGACACGCCAGTAATCGTTTTGACGGCCCGCAGTCAGGTTTCTGATCGAATCGGCTCGCTTGATCTGGGCGCTGACGACTATGTCACCAAACCGTTTGATCATGCCGAACTTGAAGCGCGCTGCCGCGCTGTTCTGCGCCGCAAGTCTGGGAATACGAAGACAACGATAGAAGTCGGCGGCATCGTATTCGACCCTCTGGCAGGCCATCTGACGGTGGGTGACGAGACCGTGTCGCTGCGTAACCGTGAACTGCGCCTGCTGGAATTGTTCATTAGCGCACCTGGTCAGGTTTTTTCGAAACAAAAACTAACCGACCGGCTGTTTTCTTATGATGATGATGTCTCTGATAACGCGATCGAAGTTTATGTGGGCCGCTTGCGCAAGCATCTGGAACCCTCGGACCTGAAGATCACCACCTTGCGTGGGCTGGGATACAGGTTGGATCATGCCTCCTGATCCCAATGTGTCAGGATCACTGCGGAACAGGCTGGTTCTGACACTGATCGGTGGCGCGGCCATACTTGCGTTCCTGCTGTTTGTCGCAGTGCGAAACTATGCTGCGCAGGTCGCGCTACAGGGGCAAGACAACATACTTGGCGCATCAGTGGCCTCTATCCTCGATGCGGCCGCTTTGCGGGAAGGCGTGTTGGAGGTCGATATCCCGTATGCGGCCTTCGCGATGCTAAGCACCCCTGCGGACGACAGGATCTTCTATTCTATCTTTCAGGACGGGTCGTTTCTGTCTGGATACGAGGATTTTCCACCGACCATTGGACCGCATGACGGCAAGTCGCTTTTTAGGTTCAGTCAGATTCGCGGTGAAACCATTCGTCAGGTCAGTGCCAGCCGGACTTTGGTGGGATTGGATAAGCAAACCGAGCTCGTAGTCGCGCTGGGGCAAACACAAGACGCGTTGGCGGAGACTCTGGACCAGATTTCGCGCAATGCGGCGATTCTGGGCGTAGGGTTCTTTGCCCTTGCCGCCGCTCTTTCCTTTTGGGCGACGTCCTCGACCATCGGGCAGTTGAACAGGTTGACAACCTCTGTCACCCGCCGTGGCCCACAGGACTTGAGCCCGTTCAAAAAGCCGGTACCCCGCGAAATGGCCCCTTTGGTTGCTTCACTGAACTCATTGATGGGTCGGCTTGATCAGTCACTGAGCCAGTCAGAAGATTTTATCGCCGAAGCGGCTCACCGCGTTCGCACCCCGCTTGCCACTGTCAGGTCATATGCTGATGCCACTTTGCAAAGAGTTGAAAAAGAAGAAAACCGCGAGGCGCTGCGTTCGATGGTGCGCGCCATTGACGAAAGCTCACGTGCAGCTGGTCAGCTGTTGGATCACGCAATGATCACGTTCCGGGCTGATCATCTTGAGCGGGAAGACATAGACCTGAACGCCTTGGTCCGTGACCTTGTGCAGCGCCTAACACCAATTGCCGAGATGAAGGACCTGTCACTGTCGCTTTGTGGCGACCCACAGGTCATGTATTCAGGTGACCCCATCCTCATTCAAAACGCCGTACGCAACATGATTGACAATGCACTGAAATATGCTCCGGCCGACAGTTCTGTTCGCATCGAAGTCACTTCGGAACCACGGGTTCAAATCCGGGTAAAAGATCGTGGCACGGGGTTCCCCATAAACGAAATTGACACTCTCACGCGCCGTTTCGAACGGGGTAAGAACGCAAGTGGCACCATCGGGTCCGGTCTGGGCCTGACCATCGCGCGGGACGTTGCAACAGCGCATGGTGGAACGCTTGACTTGTCCAACAGGCAGGGAGGCGGCGCTTGCGTTACATTATCGCTTTAGTCTTCCTTTGGTTTCCTGCTGTCACACTGGCGCAAATCTGGGAGGATCGGCAAGTATTCAACGCCGAAGCAGACGAGGCGCATATTCGGGTCATCTCGAGCACGGATACGTTTTTGTTTGAGCCTATGATTTCCGGTTTTATCAAGGAGAACCCTGACATTTCTGTCGAGTATATGGTGACGGGTACTGCCGACATCGATCGAATCGTGCGTGCCGCACCGGAAGATTTCGATATTGTCATTTCCAGCGCTATGGACCTGCAACTGAAACTGGCCAATGACGGATATGGACGCGTGATCGATGACATATCTCTGCCGTCCTGGGCGCAGTGGCATCGCAGTCTTTTCGCCTTCACGTTCGAGCCCGCGACCATCGTGATCAACCGTGCCGCCTTTTCCGGCGCGCCTATCCCGGAGACCCGACAGCAACTGATCGAAGCACTTCGAATGCGACCAGACAGTTTTCGGGGCCGGGTGGGAACTTATGACATCCGCCAGTCCGGTCTAGGGTATCTGTTTGCGACGCAGGATGCCCGTGCGTCAGAAACGTTCTGGCGTCTGATGGAAGTCATGGGCGGTTTGGATGTGCGTCTGTACTGCTGTTCGGGTGACATGATTGACGACCTTGTTAAAGGCGAGATCGCCGTCGCCTACAATGTACTTGGCAGCTACGCGGATGCGCGCGCCGGGCACAAGGATACGCTTGAGGTTATTCTGCCGTCGGATTTTCAGACGACCATGATGCGCACGGCGATGGTGCTTGAAGGTACACCCGTACCTGAATTTGCCGCGTCTTTTGTCCGTCACCTTGTATCCAGTCAATCCAGCCGGGCAGGTGGCAGCCATACCCTCCCGCCTTTGGCACCTTATGACACGGACGAAGAACGTGAAACGATCGGGCTGGATCCAGCGTTGATGACGTTTTTGGACAGATTAAAACGCCGCCGGTTTCTGGCCGAATGGGAAAGCGCGGTAATCCAGAGATAGCCCTGCCGTTATTCCCTAAATGCACGATTGAAGTAATCGGCCAGCGGCTTGACAAGATAGGACAACGGAGTGCGCTCATCGGTTTTGATCAGTGTCTCAACAGGCATACCCGGCAAAAGTTCCTGACCGTTGAGACGGTCCATTTCACCATCATTCATAATCACCTCGGCGCGGTAGAAAGTGAAGCCGGACTGTTCATCCGTGAAAGTGTCGGCAGACACGTTTTTGACCTGCCCGTCCAATTCAGGTGTTTCGCGCTGATTGAAGGCCGGAAATCGCAGAGCGACAGGTTGACCCACGTGCAGCTGATCCACATGGATTGCGTCCACACGCGCGGCGACCAGCAATGGCGTATCCTGTGGGACCACATACATCATGGGTTCGCCCGGCTGAATCACCGACTGCAGGGCAAAGACCTGACTGCCGTAAACGGTTCCGTTGACAGGTGCGCGGATGTCCAAACGTGCCATCCGCTCGGACAGGGACAGTCGGCGTTCCGAAAGTTCAGCAATTTGCGCCTGTACGTCTCGCAAAGTGGTAATCGCCTCCTCCCGGCGGGTTGCAGTCAGTTCAACGATCTGGATCTCGGTTGATGCGATCTGCCCTTTGAGGCGGGCGACAGCGGCTTCCAGTCGACCTATTTCACCTGTCAGGCTGGCTTCTTCCCGTTGCAGGGCCAGCACGCGACTGGTTTGGGTCAATCCACGTTTCAACAGGCTTTGCTGGTCTTCCAGCTCATCCTCGATCAACTCAACCTGACGGCGCAGGGAAACGAGTTGGGCTTGTGTGCCTTCGATCTCACTTTCGATCTGAACCAACTGCTTTTTCAGTTGTTCGTGCTGCTTGGACATTGTTTCCACCCGCGCGTCGAACAAGTTTTGTTGCCCTACAATCAGGTCGGGATCAATGCTGTATTCCTCCTGTACCTCGTGCAACTGCGCCGACAGCTCTTGCGACGAAAGCCCGTCGCGTTCGGCCTGAAGCCGGGCACGCCGGACCAGAAGTTCGAAAAGCTGCGCTTCCACAATCGTCTGTTCGGACAATAGGAAAGTATCATCCAGTCTCAGCAACATCTCGCCCGAGGCGACCACATCACCATCGCGTACAAAGATTTCGCCAACAACGCCGCCATCAGGGTGTTCGACCACCTGACGGTTGCTTTGTACCTCGATCACGCCTGAGGATACGATCGCACCAGCTAGGCGTGTCTTCACTGCCCAAAGGCCCAGTCCGCCGACCAAAATGGCAAGCGCGGCGAATCCTACCAGGGCGGGGATTCTCATACTCCAGGCCTGCGCCTGCTTCTTGGTCGTGTTTTTTGCCATTATTCACCTACGGGGCTAAGCTTGCGCTTAATCGCGCCCGCATTCTGCACCATTGCGCCGAGAACCTCGTCACGACTACCGAACCTGACCACTTGTCCTTTTTCGACAACGGCCAGATCGTCACATTCCGAAATGGCCTGCGGGCGGTGTGTCATGATGATTGCGGCTTTGCCGGCCGCCTTGAGCCCCCTCACGGCTGCGTTCAAGGCTTCGGTGCCATCCGCGTCCAGTGCCGAGTTTGGTTCGTCGAGAATAAGCAGAACAGGGTCGCCATAGAGGGCGCGGGCCAGAGCGATGCGCTGTTTCTGCCCGCCTGACAACTGACTGTCATTGCCTTCAAGGAAGGTACCATAACCTTTCTCCAAAGACAGGATCAGGTCGTGTGCATTGGCTTTTTTGGCCGCGGCCACCACCGCTTCGGAATCCGGGTTCTCCGACATCCGGGCGATGTTCTCGGCCACCGTTCCGTTAAATAGGGTAACCTGCTGCGGCAAATATCCGATATGGCTGCCCAAATCGTTGGAGTCATATTGATCCAGAGTGGCGCCACCCAGCCGAATTTCCCCGGCTGCCGGATTCCAAAGCCCCAGCAACGCCTTGGCCAGTGTCGTCTTTCCCGACCCGCTTTTGCCGATGACACCCAGCGCCTTGCCCGGTTGCAGTTTCAGATTGACGTTCCGCAACGTTGGCGTTGTTGCCCCAGGGGGAATGACAGTCAGCGATTTTGCTTCCAGCTGCGCCTTCGGGATGGGCAAGCGGATCCGCTGCTCTTCGGGTGGGGTCTGATCCAAAAACCGGCTGAGGGAAGTCCAGGCCGTTCGCGCACGTTCAATCATGCCCCATTGGCCAACCGCTTGTTCGACCGGGGCGAGGGCCCTACCCAAAAGGATTGAGCCCGCAATCATCGCGCCCGGTGTCATTTCATTTTGCAGAACCAGCCACGCGCCCAAGGCAAGCATTGCAGATTGAAGAAACAGTCGTAGCGACTTGGTCAGAGATGTAAAACTGCCTGTCCAATCGCTGGCAGAAATGGTTTGGCGTAAGGCATTCGAACGCTGGTCCAACCACCGCTTTGTCACGTCCGCCTGCATACCTTGAGAGCGCACAACCTCTGCCGCTTGTCTCGCATGTTCCGCAAAGGCGTTTGCCCGCGCTGCTGCAGATTGTGCCTCGGCGACTTTCCTGCTGGTCAGCGCCTGATTGAGCAGTGCAATCACGACAAGTAGAACACCGCTTGTCACGGCCAGCCAACCCAGCAGGGGATGAAACAGGAAAATCGCGCCCAGAAAAACAGGCGTCCATGGTATATCCATTACCGCCAGCAGAACGGGGGACGAACACAGGTTTCGAATGGATTCCAGATCACGCAAGGCCGTCGCCGGGGCAGATCGTATTTGCGGCATAAGTGAACGCCGCAGCGTTGCTTCGAAGACGCGCTCATCCAACTGTGACTGGAACCGTGCGCCGAACCGGGCAACGATGCGTCCGCGGGCAAAATCCAGCATCGCCATCAGCGCATAAAGCAACGCCACCAACAAAAATAACGCTGTCAGTGTTTCAACCGCACGCGAGCCCAATACCCGGTCATACACCTGCAACATAAACAATGGGCCCGTCAGCATAAGCAGGTTCACAAAAATGCTGAACAAGAACGCCAAAGCAAGGAACGCGATCCCCTGATTGCGCACATTGCGCAGTTCATGTCGGGGGGCCGCGGATACGCGGTGTTCAGGTTTCAATGTTTTAAATCCATATTATTCGGAGATGCGACCCCGCACTTAAAAAGTTAGATCAGCCTTGCCAAGTTTGCACATCTTTTTTTGGGCAAGAAACCGCGGGTCCTTGGCGTAAAGAAGCACTATTCAGCCGTAGCTGACAAAAAAACCTAACGGCGATTATGGGCACCGTTAGGCGGGCGCTTCAGGATAACGGCAATTCGGGCGGAATACAGCAAGAAAGACGGTCACGCAAAGACCACAACCCGCCAACAAGCCGCAGGCGAGGAAGGCTGTATCGATCCGGCCGCGAAATGACCGAGACCAAATTTTTTCGACTTTATCTGTAGGGATGGCAAGTGTTGTTATATTGTCGGACATTATTGTTTATTTTGTCCTACATTAAATGTAGAAGTGAATGAAACGCGAATCGGAGAAGTCGCACGTGGCCAAAAGAACGCCCCCAAAGGAAAAAGCTGAGAGTGTCGGCAACACCTTGAAGGTGCTACCGGCTGGCAGCAGTGGCCGGGACGTTCTGGAAGCTCTCTCTGGAATGATCGAAGCGGAAGGTTTGAAAGTAGGCGATCGCCTGCCGCCAGAGATCGAAATTGCAAATCAGCTTGGAATCGGACGGGCGAAGGTTCGCGAGGCCCTGACAAGTTGGCAGAACATGGGCATCGTTGTGCGGAACAAGAAAGCAGGGACGCGTTTGGCAGCCGAGGTATCTGCCAACACGATCCATCTCCCACTCACGCTGAAGCTCGAAGCCGAAAGCCTTTTGCGGACACACGCCGTGCGCCGGCCACTGGAAATCGAGGCTGCAAGGTTGGCTGCATTGAATTGCTCAGACGCGCAGCGGCTTTTGATTTCGGCCCGCGTTGCCGAGCTCATAGCTGTTCATTCTGCGGGTGAGGATTGGCGACCGGCCGACTACCGGTTTCACGCGGCACTGCATGAAGCGTGCGGAAACCCACTTTTCGGGCAGTTGATACGGCAAATTCAGAAAGCATTTCACGAAGTATATGACACCCCATTCGGCCAACCACACTTGGGTCAAGCCTCAATTCCAATACATGCGCAGCTGGCTGAAGCAGTTGTCGCAGGCCGTGCAGATGAAGCCGCGCGTATTATCGGCGAGATCATGGACATGGTCGAAGCAGAAGTCCTAGAAATCATGGAAAGTCAGAATGTCTGATTACAGAGACCTTGCAACGCGTCTTGCAACTATCTTCTCGGAAGAGGCAGGTTCGGTCACGCCTCCTATTGTTCAAACCTCACTATTCACCTTTGACAATTATCAGAGTTTTGAAGACCGGGTGGCCGGAAGATCAGAAACAGCCATCTACACGCGCGTGGAAAACCCGACCGTCGCCGCGTTTGAAACGCTCATGGCTGAAGCCGAACAAGGTCAGGCTGCCGTTGCATTTGCTTCCGGGATGGCGGCCATTTCCTCAACGCTGCTGGCATTTGTCAAACCCGGTGACCGGATTGCCTGCGTCGAACACGTCTATCCGGATTCATTCCGGTTTATGGAGCGCATCCTGCGCCCGTTCGGGGTGTATATCGACTACCATGCGCCGGAGCGTTTCGAGAACGACCCCGATCTGCTTGCCGATGTAACGGTGGCCTATCTGGAGAGCCCCGGATCGATTGTTTTTGAGGCGATGGATCTACGTCGTGTCGCAGAGCATGCCAGACGCCACAATGTGTTGACGATAATCGATAATTCATGGGCAAGCCCGGTGTTCCAACGCCCCCTCGCACTGGGCATCGACATCGTCATCCACTCGGCCTCGAAGTACATTTCGGGGCACTCGGACACGGTTGCGGGCGTGGTGGTTGCCTCCCGGGACCATATCGCCCGCATCCGTGATCTGACACTTCCTTTGCTTGGGGCCAAACTGGCACCTTTTGAGGCCTTCCTGCTGACGCGCGGCCTGCGCACGCTGAACGCACGCATGATGCAGCATCAAGCGACGGCCAACATGTTTGTTGATCGCCTGGCCACTGTTCCGCAGGTCAGGCGGGTCAACTCACCAGGCGCCAACGACGTGCCCGGGCTGACGGGGCGGTCCGGACTTATGTCGGTTGAGTTTGATGACAGTGTCGACATCGCCAAACTTTCTGATGCCTTGAACCTTTTCCGCCTCGGTGTGAGCTGGGGTGGCTTCGAAAGTCTGATCCTGCCTGCGCGCGTCGGGCTTGCTCAGGCTGGTGAACAAAACTCAATGCAGAAATTTGGGGTCTCACCCAATCTAGTGCGCCTGAGTCTGGGGCTCGAGTCGGCAGAAGATCTATGGGCCGATTTTTCTTCGGCGCTCGCCGAAAGCACGGCTTAGAACCGTTCGCTCAATAAAATCAACAGGAGGAAAACATGAAGAAACTACTAACTGGAATGACGGCTGCGGCCGTGCTCATGGGATCGGCATCTTACGCTGAGACCACATTGAAACTGGTCGAGGTTATTACAAGCCCCGAGCGTACAGAGGTGCTTCAGGGACTGGTTGATGAGTTTGAAGCCAATAATCCCGACGTCACTGTCGAGATTGTATCGCTACCTTGGGGTAACGCGTTCGAAAAGCTGGCAACAATGGTGGCAGGTGGCGACATCCCTGATGTGGTTGAAATGCCCGATACCTGGCAGGCTCTTTATGCTGGGTCCGATCAGCTGGTCAGTCTCAAGGATCATGTCGCCGGATGGGAACACGGGGCTTCGCTGACTGACAAGACAGTCGCTATGGGCAGCCAGGCGGGTGATCTCTATATGATCCCGTACGGATTCTATCTGCGGGCGATGTTCTACAACAAGAAACTGCTGGCCGAAGCGGGTATCGACACTCCCCCGACAACGATGGAGGAGTTCAAGGCAGCCTCGGCCGCAGTGTCCGAGCTTGAGGGCAAGTATGGGTACTGTTTGCGCGGTGGTCCCGGTGGAACAAATGGCTGGATCATGTTCGCCGCAGCCATGAACGGCACCAACGAGTTCTTCACAGAAGACGGTGTCAGCCGCATCAACGAGCCCGGCTCGGTCGAAGGTATCCAGTTCATGATCGACATGTATCAGAACGGATATGCGCCCAAGGACGCCGTCAGTTGGGGCTTTAACGAGATCGTGGCCGGTTTCTATTCCGGTACATGTGCATTCCTCGATCAGGACCCGGACGCACTGATCGCTATTGCCGAGCGGATGCCTGCCGAAGATTTTGCGGTCATTCCGATGCCTGTCGGACCTTCGGGCAAAGCTTTCCCGACCATTGGGTTCGCAGGTTGGTCGATTTTCAGCGCGACAGAACACGAGGACGAAGCCTTTGATCTGGTTGCGGCCTTGTCGACGCCCGATGCCAATGCAGCGTGGGCAAAGCGTGTTGGTGTCATTCCGATCCACAAAGGCGCCGATCAGGATCCTCATTTCCAGACCGAGCAATTCAAAGGCTGGTTCGAAGAACTGAACGGCGAGCAATATGTGCCAACAACAATGCCAACCAACCTGGAACAGTGGGGCTATTTTGGCAGCACGCTTCTGCTGGAAACCAGTCAGGAAGCCCTGTTGGGGCAGCGCAGCGCGCAGGACGTCGCGGATGAGTGGGCTGAGTTCCTCACCGACGAGCACGCCAAGTGGAAGGCAAAACAGTGACTTCGCGCACTCAGAAAACTGTCAGGCCCGGGGAAACCCGGGCACGACGCTCGCTCTACTTGCAATACATGGTCGAGCCGTTTTTCTATTTGTCACCCGCTATTCTTCTGATCGGTGCGGTGATCATGGTTCCGCTAATCATCGGAATCTCATATTCGTTCCAATCCATTGAGCTGTTGAAGCCTTTTGCTTCTGGCTGGATCGGGTTTGAAAACTACGTTGATCTGTGGGGAGACCGCAAGTTCTGGATCGCGATGGAGAACACGCTGTTCTGGACCTTTTGGTCAATAACGTTCCAGTTTCTGCTTGGCCTTGGCCTTGCCATGCTTTTGAATACACAGTTCTATGGAAAGAAACTCTTTCAGGCGCTTGTTTTCCTACCCTGGGCTGTCCCGACCTTTCTGTCCGCGCTGACATGGGCGTGGCTATTTAACCCTGTCATCGGCCCGCTACCGCATTGGCTGGCCGCGCTTGGCATTCTGTCAGAGCCCTACAATATCCTTGGCGACCCCAAGCTTGCCATGTGGGGGCCGATCACTGCAAATATCTGGTTTGGCGTACCGTTCTTTGCGATCACGCTGTTGGCGGCTTTGCAATCGATACCCGGTGAGCTTTATGAGGCTGCAGAAGTCGATGGCGCGACCCCATGGCAGACCTTCACCAAGATCACCTTGCCGTTCCTTGCTCCGATGATCGCGATCACCGTGATGCTGCGGACGATCTGGATCGCCAATTTCGCCGACCTGATCTACGTGATGACCGGCGGCGGGCCTGCCAATTCGACGCAAATCCTGTCGACCTACATCTTCACCACAGCTTTTCGAAAATTGGACTTCGGCTATGCGTCAACCATTGCTGTGGCGCTGCTGGTGATCCTTCTGATTTACGCCGTTGTCCTGCTCTGGCTTCGTAAGAAGCTGGTCAAGATTTGAGGAGTTGGCCATGTCAGCTGTCAGGAATCCCAACCCGCTGCTGGTTTTGGGTAAATACGCAGCACTTGCGTTCTATCTGATCTTTGCGTTGTTCCCGCTTTATTGGTTGCTCAAGATCGGGTTGACCCCGGACGCGCTGATCTTTTCAGAGGGAACGCGCCTGTTCCCAAGCGAAGTGACCTTTTCAAACTTCAAAACAGTCATTTTTCAGACCGATTTTGTGGCCTATTTCCGGAACTCTCTTGTGGTGTCGCTGGGGGCGGCGTTCTTTACGACATTGTTCGCGGCTGGGGCGGGTTATGCCTTTTCCCGCTTTGTTTTCGCGAGCAAACGGATCATCATTGCCTTGATGCTGGTCACCCAGATGTTCCCGCTGCTGATGATCATCGCACCCATCTACAAGATCATCGCGGACCTGGGGCTGCTGAATTCGCTGACAAGCCTGATCGTTGTCTACACCGCGTTCAACATCCCCTTTGCAACATTCCTGATGCAGTCATTTTTTGATGGCATACCCAAAGATCTGGAAGATGCGGCGATGATGGATGGCTGTACACGGTTTCAGGCGCTGCGCAAAGTGGTGTTCCCGCTGACATTGCCCGGTCTCGGGGCGACGCTTGGATTTGTCTTTACTGCCGCATGGTCCGAGCTGTTGTTTGCGTTGATGCTGATTTCAAAGAACGACGCGATGACATTCCCGGTTGGCTTGTTGACATTTGTTTCCAAATTCTCGGTCGATTGGGGGCAAATGATGGCAGCCGGCGTGCTGGCACTGATCCCAAGTTGCCTCTTCTTCATCTTCATTCAACGCTATCTCGTGCAGGGCCTCACGTCCGGCGCGGTCAAAGGATAGGAGGCCAAATCATGGCACGTATCGAACTTCGTGACGTTGCAAAACGCTATGGATCCGTCGAGGTTCTGCGCAACATCAACCTTGAGATTCAGGATGGTGAGTTCATCGTTCTGGTCGGCCCGTCAGGCTGCGGCAAGTCCACTTTGCTGCGTATGGTTGCTGGTCTTGAACCGATATCAAGCGGCGACTTTCTGATCGATGGCGAGCGCATGAATGATGTGAGGCCAAGGGATCGGGACATCGCGATGGTGTTCCAGTCCTACGCTCTCTATCCGCATATGGATGTCGCTCGGAACATGGGCTTCTCAATGGAAATCCGCAAAACTCCGGTGGCTGAACGCATATCAAAGGTCGCCCAGGCGGCAGAGACGCTGGGGTTGACCAAATTGACGGATCGCTTGCCCAAGGCCCTTTCAGGAGGTCAACGTCAGCGGGTTGCCATGGGGCGGGCCATCATCCGAGACCCACGCGCATTTCTGTTTGACGAGCCATTGTCAAACCTTGATGCGGCTCTGCGTGTCGAGATGCGGCTGGAGATAGCGCGGCTTCATCAAAAACTAGGTGCGACCATGATCTATGTGACCCATGATCAGGTCGAAGCGTTGACGCTGGCAGATCGGATCGTTGTTCTCAACGCAGGGGATATCCAGCAAGTCGGCAGTCCGCTCGAGCTTTATGAAAGGCCGGCCAACAAATTTGTTGCCCAGTTTATCGGCTCACCCACCATGAATGTTGTGCCTGTATTGGGAACTGAAACTGGCGTGAATGTCGGGAATGGGGTTGAAATTAAAATTCTCGATCAACCCCTTGCCGCTCAGGCTAAAGAACTGGGTGTAAGGCCGGAACATATCGATGTCGTGGACAACGGTGCCGGTGACCTGTCGGCCGTGGCGGATGTTGTGGAACATCTGGGGTCGGACACGAACATCTACGTCAATGCCGAGGGGATCGGCCCCATGATGGTGCGCAAGCATGGCAATATCCCGGTGAAATCCGGGGATCGCCTCGGTTTGCGCATTCAAGCACAGAATGCACATCTGTTTGCTTCGGATGGTACAGCGTTGAGACGGGCTTGCTGAGATGGTGGATAATTTGGAAGATTGGGCTTCGCCGCATGCGATAAAACTCCAACCTCGGGATCTTTAGATGAACGATAACCAGCTTTTGCTGCCGGGTTCGCAGTCCGAAGCCGGGTTTTGGATTGAAGCGTCAAGACATCGCGATTGGTTGATGAACCAGGCCATGCGGCAACTTACGTTCTTCAGCGCGAGCTGCCGGGATGAGCCCGGGTTCTATACACTTGGTCACGATGGCCGCCCGTTGCCCGGCAAGCCGCAGGAGCTGCACACGACGACCCGGTTGGTTCATTCTTATGCATTAGGACTTCTGTCCGGTTTCCAAGGTGCTGAACGGATCATTGATCACGGCATGACATATCTCGATAGCCATCACCGAGATCGCGACCACGGCGGATATCTCTGGGCGTTGGATGGGGATCAGATCAAGGATGACCGCAAGCTTGCCTATGGGCACGTCTTTGTCCTTCTTGCCTCGGCAAGTGCGAAACTGGCGGGTCACCCGGATGCAGACAAGCTAATGACAGATGTCCAAAGTGTTCTGGAAAAACACTTCTGGGACGAAGAAGCAGGCCTGTTTCGCGATGAATGGAACAGGGATTGGACGCCGTTTTCCACATATCGCGGAATGAATGCGAATATGCACGGCGTTGAGGCAATGCTGGCCGCCTTTGAAGCCACAGGAGACGAAATCTTCCTGTCCCGCGCCGGTCGCATTCTGGACTTCTTCATTGGCAAAATTGCACCCGGTGAAAACTGGCGGCTTCCCGAACACTATTCGTCTGATTGGCAGATCAACCGGGATTATGCGGGTGACCCGATGTTCAGACCTTACGGAACAACGCCGGGGCATTCGTTCGAATTGGGTCGGCTTCAGCTTCAGCATTGGGATTTGTCAGGCCGAACGAACCCCAATGCTCCGTACAGGGCGCGCCGCTTGATTGCGCAGGCTTTGAATGATGCGTGGCTGCCTGGCGGCGGGTTGGCCTATACTCTTGATTTTGATGGTCGCGTTGCCAATGCTTCGCGGTTCTGGTGGCCCATCACCGAAGCCATAGGGGCGGTTGCCGCTCTGATCGCGCTAGACAGAAGGCCAGAAGACGAGGAGTGGTACAGAAAGCTCTGGACCTATGCGAGTGAAACACTTGTGGATCATCGACATGGCGGCTGGTTTCCAGCAGTGGATGGGGCAGGGGCTGTAGTGACATCTATTTTTGACGGCAAGCCGGACATCTACCACTCGTTGCAAGCCTGTCTGTTTCCGCTGTCAGGACGTTTGTCGAGGATGATGCCGCTTTAGGTTTGGAAAATCCTCAGTTGCGGCTTGTCTTACCCGAGTCAGAATCCGGTGCAGGGTCTTGTCGAATATCCGCAGACTACAAATCGTAGCCTGCGGCGGTGTCCGAATGTCAGGAGGTCGCTCGGTTGCCCCTGCATTCCAGCGTTATGCATTCCAATCAACCGTGAACTCTTCGCGAAATGCAAAGCGTTTCAGGTGGTCTTCTATGACAACTTTCCACGAGTTCAAGTCACCACGTGGGCCGACTGAAGCAACTATGTCCAGCCCCTCGTCCGTCGCTTTCATCGCGACCGCGCACCCGTTTTCAAATGAAACTTTCCCTTCAGTTACATCAAATTCTACTTGCCCCTTGTAGGACCAGTGCTTGCATAACTGCTGAAGATACTTGCTGGCCACATCTGTTGGCGCGTTTCCTTACGCGCTCTGGTCCGGCAACATTTCCAACGCGGTTTCAGCCGCCCCTCGCATAGCCTTCGCAAAAAGTGTTACGTCGATATTCGTGGCCAGGAACCTAACCCCAAGATCCAGGCACTTGCGCTGCATCACAGGGTCCAACGTCAGGATGCCCGCTGCCTTGCCCGCGGCCACGATCCGTTTCAACGCGTCCAAAACCGCTTCGACCACGTCGGTGTGGCCAGCATTGCCGATGTGGCCCATATCCGCGGCCAAATCTGACGGACCGATAAATACGCCGTCGACATCTGTGGTCAGAATGTCATCCAGTGCATCCAAGCCAAGGCGGTTTTCCACCTGAACGGCATTTATTCTCAGATCCCAAAAGTTTGGCTCGAACAAGGTGCCTTTCGTTCCGGGTTTCGAACCCAAGGGAGCGCCTGCACAAAGGGCCCAATTACCCTGAGGGTAAGGCCCTAGCTGCGACGCCCAATACCGCCGCTCATGTGCGAAGCAAAGCCTTGCCATGGGTCAGACCGTTCACCTTCTCCAGGATAGCGTCCGCGTCAATGCTATGGTGCCGATAGAGGTCGCCGATTGTCCCTGTCTGGCCAAAATGTTCGACCCCTAATGGGATGGTCTGATGTCCCTGTACGGCACCCAGCCAAGACAATGTCGCGGGGTGTCCGTCAATCACGGTAACCAGCTTGCAGTGGCGCGGCAGACCGGACATCAAAGTTTCGATGTGGGACCGAGCCGTTTGATTGCCGCGCGAACGCGCCCGTTGCGCTGCCGTCCACCCGGCGTTTAGCCGATCTGCTGAAGTCACCGCCAGCACTCCGATGTCTTTGCGTCCTTCGCCGATCACGCCAGCGGCTTTGATCGCTTCGGGTGCAACGGCCCCTTGATAAGCGATTACGACCTCGCAATTCGGGCCCGGCCTCCGCAACCAGTATGCACCATCAATGGCACCTTGACGGAACTCATCGTCCACGCGTTTGCCAGGCTGTTCAATCGGGTTTGTCGTCAAGCGCAGATAAACCGAACCGCCTGTTTCGTCACGCAGCCAGGTGCGTTCGTCCGGCTGCCCTTCGCCGTCGCGCTGAAGATAATCAAAGGCCCATTCCATGATCACGGCCAGTTCATCGGCAAAGGCTGGCTCAAAGGCCGCCAGACCGTCCTGGCTCATCCCGATCAACGGTGTGCCAATGGATTGATGTGCGCCGCCTTCTGGGGCCAGCGTAATGCCCGAAGGCGTGCCGACCAGCATAAAGCGCGCATCCTGATAACAAGCATAATTGAGTGCATCGAGGCCGCGGCTGACAAAGGGGTCATACACAGTACCGATCGGGATAAGCCGCTTGCCGAACAGGGAATGCGAAAGGCCCGCAACGCCCAAAAGCAACATGAGGTTCATCTCGGCAATACCAAGCTCGATATGTTGCCCTTCAGGAGTAAATTCCCATTTTGCCGTCGAGGGGATACGGTGTTCAATAAAAGCGTCGGCTTGCTCGGATCTGGCAAACAGTTTGCGCCGGTTTACCCACGGGCCAAGGTTTGTTGTGCCTGTGACATCAGGAGACGTCGTCAGGATACGCTCGGCCAATTGACTGTCGCCCTTCGACAAGTCATCCAAAATCTTGCCGAAAGCCATTTGGGTCGAGATTTCGCGGCTTGTGTCGATGTCAATAGATGGAACATCCAGCTTGTCATCGAAATAGCGTCGCGGACCTTTGGCAAAGAAGGAAACTTTCGACAGAAAGTCTTTCAGCGCTTCCGGGTCCTGCACTGCCGCAAGTGGCTCCCATTCCTCACCGGCAGGCACGCCCATGTGTTCTTGCCACGCGACGAACTGGCTGTTGTTCATCAGCCCACCGTGGTTGTCCTTGTGGCCCGCAATTGGCGTACCCCATCCCTTGATCGTGTAGGCCAAGAAACAAGTAGGGCGGTCATGTTCGATGGCAGCAAAGGTTTGGGCCATGGTCTCAACGCAGTTGCCGCCGAGGTTTTCCATCAATGCAGCGAGTTCGGCATCTGTGCGCCGCTCGATCAGCGCCGTCACATCCCCCTGATCCCCAAGATCGTCCATGAGGCGCTTTCGCCAAACCTCGCCGCCCATGAACGTCAGGGCCGAGTATTCCTGGTTCGAGCAGGCATCAATCCAGTCTCGCAGCCGATCGCCGCCAGGTTCTTTGAAGGCCGCACGCTGCAACACGCCGTGCTTCACGCGCACAACATCCCATCCGAAGGCATCAAAGATTTTCTCGATCCGTTCGAACAACCCTTCACGAACGATGCCATCAAGTGACTGCCGGTTGTAGTCGATAATCCACCACGTGTTGCGCAGGCCATTTTTCCAGCCTTCCTGCAATGCCTCGTATACGTTGCCTTCATCCAGTTCAGCGTCGCCTACAAGCGCCACCATTCGCCCCATCGGGGCATCTGCCCCCCAGTTTTTGGCCTTGACGTAGTCCTGAATGATCGAAGCAAACGAGGTGATCGCGACACCCAAACCTACCGAACCTGTCGCGAAGTCGACATCATCGATGTCCTTTGTCCGGCTGGGATAGCTTTGCACGCCACCAAACCCGCGAAAGTTTTCCATCTTCTCGCGGGTCTGGTTGCCCATGAGGTACTGCATCGCGTGGAAAATCGGTGACGCATGCGGTTTTACCGCAACCCGATCTTCGGGCCGTAAAGCCGAAAAGTAGAGCGCAGTCATGATCGAAACCATCGACGCAGACGACGCTTGATGACCACCGACCTTTATCCCATCAACCTTGGGCCGGATATGGTTGGCATGGTGGATCATCCAATGCGACAGCCACAGCAGACGCTGTTCAACGATTTTCAACTGGTTGGGATCATACGGCATGGTGGTCTCCGGGACTCAGGCGGCACTGCGGGCAGGGTAGGGCAAAGCTTGCTCTAAATCTGCAAGGATATCTTCAACGTCTTCCAACCCGACGGAAAGTCGGATCAGGCCATCGCTGATTCCATGTTCTGCTCGTTCTTCCGCAGTATACGTCGAATGGGTCATGGATGCCGGGTGCTGGATTAGGGTTTCTGCGTCCCCCAAGGACACGGCGCGCTGGATCATGTTCAGGCGGTTCATGAACTTGATGCCACCGGACAGGCCAGACTTGATTTCAAAGGCGATCATGGCCCCCGGCTGCGACATCTGGCGTCGTGCGACATCGTGCTGGGCAAAACTCTCAAGCCCCGGGAAATACACCTCACTGACGGCAGGGTGTGCCTGAAGGTAATCGGCAACAACCTTGGCGGACGCACAGTGGCGATCCAGTCGCAGGTTCAGTGTCTTCAGCCCACGCAGGATCAGCATTGCGTTGAATGGTGCCATCACTGCGCCTGTCATGTCCTTCATGCCGACAAGCCGGATCTCAGAAATCTGCTCGGCGGTTCCGACCACAAGACCCGCGACCACATCGCCATGCCCGCCCAGATATTTGGTGGCGGAGTGAAGGACGATGTCCGCGCCGTGCTCGATCGGGCGGGTCAGATAGGGGCTGGCATATGTATTGTCGACCACAACCTGCGCACCGACAGAATGTGCGATCTCTGAACTGGCGGCGATATCCACCAAGCGCATGTTTGGATTGGCTGGGGTTTCGAAGTAGACGACACGGGTTTTTTCGGAAACAGCGGCTTTCAGGTTCGCGGGGTCCGTCATGTCAACATGGGTAATAGTGACACCCCATTTTGCCAGACCGTGGCGCATGAAAGCGAATGTGCAGCCATAGAGTGTTTTGTCGACAATGACTTCGTCACCTGGCGACAACAGGGTCCAAAATACGGCGGTAATTGCGCCCATCCCGCTGGAAAGCGCGAGCCCAGCCTCGGCACCTTCCAGAACTGCAATGCGCTTTTCAAGAAGGTCACATGTAGGGTTCGATATCCGGCTATAGATATGACCTGCGCGCTCGCCGGCAAACATCTCACCGCCTGCCTCTGCGGTTTCGAAGGAGAAGGTTGAGGTCAAGTGGAGGGGCGGTGTCAGCGCACCATCATTTTCAAATGGGTTGTAGGCATGATGAATGGCGCGAGTGGCAAATCCGGTTGTGTGGGTCACGGTGGGCTCCTGATCTAAGTCGCTATCACTTTGCGCCTTTACTTTGAGCAATGGGTTGCGAATAATGCCACGTTGAGGGCCTACATTGGCATATTATGCTAAAAAATGGAGAGAAGATGGACGCCAAAGACAGGCAGATCATTCGAGCGTTGCAGCGGGATGGGCGTATGACGAACCAGGATCTTGCTGATGAGGTCAATCTGTCTCCTTCACCGTGTTTGCGGCGGGTCAAAAACCTTGAGGCCAGCGGTGTCATCAAGGGATACAGTGCCGATGTGGACGCTGCTGCATACGGGATGGCGATAACCGTCTTTGTCCGCATCCGGCTTGAGCGGCACAATGAAACAGATGTGCAGAAATTCGAAAAACGCGTTCGGATGATCGATGAAGTTCTAGAATGCCACGTGCTGACCGGCGCAATGGATTACCAGTTGCGGGTATTGGTATCGGACCTCGAAGCATACGAAGACTTTATTCGAAACCGAATTCACCCGATCGGCGGGATAGCTTCGATCGACACCAGCTTTGTTTATGGAACAGTCAAGAAAACAGCGGTGTTTCCAGCCTGAGATGGTTTGAGTTCTCGAAAGTGACCCTTAGCATTGAGTTCTAGATTGTTAGGATGCGGAAGAACCAGTTTCGAGTTTCCGTGACTGTGAGTATTACCTCGGTTAGGTAAAATTCGCCGACTGGATGCGTCTCCGTACAAGTAACATAATCATCATTATGCGCTAAATTCGACTATTAGGGTGTGCGCTACCTTCAAGTGCGACTCCTATTAGAAAACAATGAGTTATCTAATGAGGAGATTGTGCCATGGGAGCTGTTTACACCCAACTGAGCATTGAGGAACGCCGCAGAATCGAACGCTGGCGACATGCAAAGGTCCCTGTTCGCGAGATGGCGCGTGTGCTGAAGCGCTCAAAGGCCACGATCCATCGTGAGATCAAACGAAACTTTTTCAGCGATGAATGCATGCCCAAATGTGACGGCTACTATGGTGCCGCCGCCCATCTGATGGCGGCCGATCGGCGCGCCCGGCAACGCAAGCTGATCCGCTATCCGCATTTGCTCAGGAAAGTTGTCGAGCGACTCAAGCATGGCTGGACGCCTGAACAGATCGGCAACCGGATGATCTATGAGGGTGCCAAACTCAGGGTCTGCCAGGAAACCATCTATCGCTATATCTACTCGAAAGAAGGCATGGCCAGGAACTCTGGTGGTACCTGCCAAACCACCGCAAGTATCGCCGTCCCCGCCGTGCCAGAAAGCGTCAGGCACCCAAGTTCGACCGCGATGTCAGCATCCTGTTCCGTCCCGATGACGTGGCGCATCGCCGCCAGTTCGGCCACTGGGAGGGAGATTTGATGCTATTCAAACAGAGCCTTGGGCAGTCGAACGTGGCATCCCTGGTCGAACGCGTCAGCCGGTTTACGGTGTTGCTGAAGAACCCGAACAAGCGCACGAAGCCGGTCATGGGCAAGATCATGAAAGCGGTTCGCGACCTGCCCCACCTAGCCCGGAAATCCATCACATTCGACCGCGGCACCGAGTTCGTCAGCTGGCCACATCTTCAGGCCGAGATCGGAACGCAGACGTGGTTCTGTGATCCCTGCTCTCCGTGGCAGAAAGGCACGGTCGAAAACACCAATCGGCGGGTCCGAAGGTGGCTGCCGAGAAAGCGGGACATCACGGCGGTCACAGATCATGAACTGAAAATGATCTGTGACCGCCTCAACAACACGCCCCGCAAATGCCTCGGATGGAAAACGCCAGCCGAAGTGTTCAGAGAAAGGATGATGGCAGAGTTGGCTCGATCTCCCTACCCTCGAAGGCAATAGGAGTCGCAGTTCAACTATCGCTCACACTCCTCCTACAATTCGCATTACTTCAAATTCTCAAGGTCGGGTCACAACAAAATCCGGCACGATCGCTGCCTGTTTGATCGCTTCCTCGACATCATGCCCGGCGAAGAATCCAAAATCCGAGACAAGTGCCGAAGCCACTCCGGCATGACGCGCGCCCAGAATGTCAGTATGCAAACTGTCACCCACCATCAGAACGCGGGATTTGTTGACAGGCCCAAGTCGCTGAAAAGCAAGATCATAGATATTGCCGAATGGCTTTCCATAAAATTGCGGGGCTACACCTGTCCGGTCGGCCAAACGGTGTGCGAAAAGACCTGGTTCTTTGGAAAAGCCGTACTCGCGCGGGGCAACGATATCCGGGTTGCCCACCAATACCGGGCGGGGACGGCTTAGCAATGCCACCTCCAACATCGCCTGCCGGGCTTCGGTCCAGGCGGCTGACCCGATCATCAGAAAACCATCAACAGATTCATAGGGCTGCGGGTCATCTTCCAGATAGGTTAATTTCAAACCTTCCAAGTCGCGAAGACCGGCGCTGGGTGTCGCCATCAAACCCCAATGCAGCCCACGTTGGCCATTCAGCCCGGACAGCAACGTAGCCCGACTGGTGATCACATCCTGCGGCGCGAAGTCATATCCCAGTCTGGTGTATTTCTCCAACAGCGTGGCGTGGGGAAACCCAGCGGCATTCGACACCACCAAGACACGTTTGCCCGCAGCCTTCAGCGACTTGATCCGTTCGGGCGTTTCGGGGATCGCCGTGTCGCCTATATTAAGAACCCCGAACGCATCCAGAAGAAACACGTCAAACTCATCCATAATTTCGGAAAGAGTCTCGATACGACGATAGCTCACGTCGTTCGGTTCTATATCTGGAAGGCGGTGCCGGACGGCTTCGTAAGCCTTGAAAGCCTCTTGCGCTGAGAATCCGGTCAAATGATCGCTCCTCGTACTTTTGCCGAAACCCACTCGCTGATCATGACCGCAAAAAGAATTACAATTAGGATCAGGCTCACTTGCGGCCACGCCAGAACGTTAAGCGAGGCCGAAAGCTGCAACCCGATGCCACCGGCGCCAACCAGCCCAAGCACTGTGGACTCGCGAATGTTGATATCCCAACGAAAGACTGCAATTCCGGCAAATGCTGGCAGGATTTGCGGAACGATCCCATACGCCATGACTTGCCACCGCGAAGCACCGGTGGCTGTGATCGCCTCGACCTGACCGTGATCAATCTCTTCAATCGCTTCGTAAAGAAGTTTAGCGCAGAACCCGATTGAACGGATGGCGATTGCTATGACACCTGCGAACACGCCCGGTCCAATGATAGCGATCAATAGCAGCGCCCAGATCAGCGAGTTGATTGAGCGGGTCGAGACAATGACCAACAAGGCAATGGGGCGGATGAACAACGCCGACGGAGTAGTGTTGCGGGCCGCCAAAAAGGCAACAGGTACAGCCAAGCACAGAGCGATGATCGTGCCCAGAGTAGCAATGTTCAGGGTATCCCAGATCGGGCGACCCAACTGGGTGATATAGTCCCATTTGGGCGGCGTTGCTCGGGTCCATATATCGTTGGCGATACGGGGCGCGTCCCAGACAAAAAACCAGGTTGTCGATTCTGAAATGAGCTGCCAACAGTAGACAAAAATCGCTACGCCCAAAAGCCAGCCAAACCAGCGAACCAGGCTTTGGCCCGTCGTCCGCCTGCGCCAGATTTTTGTATCGTCGCGTTCAAGAACAGGCATTACTGAACCCTCGCGCGGATAATCCCCGAAAGGTATTCAAGGGCCATGACGATCCCGATGATAAGGATCAGAATGGCGGCTGCCGTGTCATATTCATATCGATCAAAAGCAGTGTTCAGTGTCGCGCCAATGCCGCCTGCCCCCACCAGCCCGAGAATAGCGCTTTCCCGGAAATTGATATCGATCCGGTACATGGAAAGACCCACAAGCCTAGGCATGATCTGAGGCTGAACCCCGTAGTTGATCCATTGCAGCCATCTTGCACCAGAGGCCTGGATCGCCTCTGCCTGAACTTTGTCCATCGCCTCGATATCTTCAGCCAAGAGCTTGGAAAGAAATCCAATTGTCGCGAAGGACAGCGTCAGAAATCCTGCCAGCGGGCCAAATCCGAAAATGGCCACAAGCAAAATAGCAACGATAATTTCCTGCAGCGCCCGGCTTAACGCGACAATGCCGCGGCAAATTATGTAGATTGGCAACGGGGCGATATTACGTGCAGCCCCCAATCCAATCGGGATCGAAATCAGGATACCAACAACCGACGCGGCCACGGTCATCACAATGCTTTCCAGAAGGCCGGCCCAGATATCTGACCACCGTGAAATGAAATCCGGGCTGGTAAAGGCAAGGACGAACGCCCATCCCCTGTCCAGTCCCTCATAGACCCTTCCCCAATCAACATCGATGGTCATGAAAGCCGCGATCAGGTAAGCGAAAAACCCAAGTATCAATGCCCTGCGCAGCAACGTGTTTTTGATAAAGGCCGGTTTGCGCCAACCTTTTCCCAGCATGTCGTCAAGTTCTCGATGGCTCATTCTGCGGCCTCGACATCTTCATCCTCATCCACTTTTTCGATGGTCGCTTCCCAGTCTTCCTCGCCGTAAATCTCGGTCAGCTTTTCCGGGGTGAGCCCTGTTGGGAGACCATCAAAAACGATTTCGCCAAAGCGGAGGCCTACGACACGGGGAACAAACATCTGGGCTAGTGCCACGTCATGGATGTTGATAATGGCCGCCAGCCCGCGTTCCTGACACAGTTCGGTGATCAACCGCATGATCTGACGACTGGTCTTCGGGTCCAGCGACGCGGTCGGTTCATCGACCAGCAACAACTTTGGGTTCTGGATCAGAGCGCGGCAGATACCGACCCTTTGGCGTTGACCACCTGATAACTCGTCCGCGCGTTTGTCAGCCATATGCAACAGTCCCACGCGGTCCAGAAGGCGGAAAGCCTCGTCCACATCGGACTGCGGATACCGCCGCAGAAAGCTGCGCCAGAAACCGACATACCCTAACCGACCGGACAATACGTTTTCCATCACGGTGAGGCGTTCGACTAGGGCATATTCCTGAAAGATCATACCCATTTCGCGGCGTGCTTTCCGCAACGCACCCGAGCCGAGTTTGGTCAGATCCATGTCGTCCAGAAGAACACCGCCGCTTGTGGGCTCAACCAAACGGTTTATGCAGCGGATCATGGTCGATTTACCCGCGCCCGAGGGTCCGATCAGTGCAAGCACCTGCCCTTTGGGAACCTCAAGATCGACGGCCTTCAGTGCCTGATCTCCGGTCTTGTAGGTTTTTGTTAGCTTTTGAAGACGCAGCATAAATTGCCCCCGATTAGGGTGATTAGCGGGCCTATTCAGGCCCGCCGGATTGACCAAGGCTTATTGGCAGGCGTAGGAGACGCCGTTTGCCGCGTCAATTTTCCGAATGACGTCCCAAAAGTCCTTGTAGTTCATATCGATAAACTGGGCCTCGTTGGACTTGGAGAACTCTGCCTGTAACGCGGTTCCTTCCCAATCAAACGTGAAGAAGGCCTCTTTAATCTTGTCCTGAAGCTCGGGCGGAAGGTTGTAAACAGTGCCGAAACCAGTAGTCGGGAAGGTTTGAGACTTGTAGATCGACACAACTTGATCAGCACTGATAACATCTCGTGCGATCATACGCTGCATCACAGAATTGGCGACAGCACCTGCAGGATAATCCTTGTTGGCCACACCGAGAACAGTATTGTCGTGCTTGCCTGAGAAGACTGGTTCAAAATCACGATCTGCAAGCATGTCATACTCACCCTTCAGGATAGCAGATGGCGCTTTGAAACCCGAATTCGACGTGGGCGACGAGAAAGCAAGCTTACCGCCCTTGATGTCTTCTACCGACTCCACACCTGATCCTGGAAATGTGATCAATTCCATCTCGTAGCCGAAATGTCCATCTTCCGACGCCATAATTGTAAATGGGCGGAAACCGGCACAATTCACTGCCAAAGGGTTAGATCCAGTGTTGAAACCCGAAATATGCAAACGTCCAGAGCGCATAGCCTCAATTTGCGCCGCGTTCGATTGAACTGGAAATATCTGGGCATTTTTGCCAGTTACACTTTCAAGATGGTCAATGAACTCAACCCAAGCATCCCGGTAGACCGCCGGATCCTCAACCGGTGTATACGCAAAAATCAAGGTGTCAGGATCAATCCACTCATTGGGATCAGTGGGGATATCCGCAATCAAATCCCCATCCACGTCGCAAAATCGCTCGTCCAGATCACCCCTCGGGCAATCTTGCGCCGAAGCTGTGCCGGAAAGCGACATAAGCGAAATTGCCGATGCCCCAATCAATAATCTGATGTCTATCTTCATGTTTTCCTCCCAGTCATGCGCGGTCTTTTTGCAGTCCGCTGTTCGTCATTCGTTTCAGTGTTTACGGGGCGACGAGAACATCAACCTCGGCACCGTTGATCGCGTTAAGCAATTCTCCTGTTGGTTTCGTGTCGGAAACTATGGAATCCAGGCTGGTCAGGTCTCCGACCTGAGACAGGCCTTTACGACCAAATTTCCCTGAATCGATTAAAAGATGTCGATTTGCTGCGCGCGTCAGCATCATTCTTTTGACAGCCGCAAAGCCGCGCACGGTTTCTGAAGGGCCTTCGACCGAAAAACCTGACGAGCCGATCATGCATCTGTCGACATTGAACCGAGACAGGAATTCCAGCGTTTCGGTTCCGATCGTCGCAGATTCGGTTGCCAGATATTCTCCTGGACAAAGCAGAACCTCGGCAGCCCCATGGCCGAGGGTCATTGCCACCGGGATTGAATTCGTAATCACTGTGCAAGGAGTGCCGAGATAGGCCAATGCACGGGCCATTTCGATTGTGGTCGAACCGGAATCGATCATGACCGTTTCACCATCACGAACCAGTCCCGCCGCGCTGATACCTATGCGTTCGCGCTCCTCAATCCGCGCGTTGGCTCGCTCGTCCAGACCTGGATAATGCCCTTGTGCCGGGGCAGATGCCCCTCCGTGCGCGCGTGCGATCAGGCCGTCATTCGACAGGGCGTCAAAATCCCTGCGAACCGTCTCGTTAGAGACGTTGAAACGCTGAGCCAATTCATTGATACGAACATGCGGGCGAAGCTTCAACTCCAGCAGTATTTGCTGGCGCCGGTCGGATTTCTTTACCCTACCCCGTCCCTTTTCAATCGTTTTGGCACGTATTTTCGTTTTGGACATCCAACAACCCAATCAGGTTTCAAACCCCACTTTTGTGGGATTTCGGGCATAATGCAATAATTTTTGTTGCATAACCCTCAGTAGGTTGTGACAATTCAGAAGAGTCCAAAGCGCAAGGCAAGAATGTGTGAATTGAACCGTTTCAAAGTGAAAACCCAAGAACCACCGTTAACGACTGAAGGTTATTCTGGGCGCGCTATTGATACCGTGTCATTGAGGACAGCATGAGCGACGGCAACATAACAGACCAGATTGCAGCACTTCCGATGCGCTGGGACAGGGATGGAAAGCTGCGTGTTTTGATGGTGACTTCGCGCGATACAGGGCGGTGGGTCATCCCAAAAGGTTGGTTGATGGAAGGAAAGAAACCTTGGCATGCCGCCGAAATTGAAGCCCTGGAAGAAGCAGGTGCAGTCGGGGCAATCTCGAAACAGCCGATTGGCCAATTTTTCTACGACAAGCGCTTTGAAGGCGCGAATAGCGTTCGCTGCCGCGTTACCCTCTATCCCATGGTCGTTGAAAAACTGAAGCGGCGTTGGAAAGAACGGGACGAACGGACGCGTCACTGGTTTTCACCGGGGAAAGCGGCAAAGCTGGTGGAAGAAAGAGATCTGTCAAGTTTTCTGAGAAATCTGACGGGCAATCAGAACGCCCAGTCTGTCATTAACAAGCTACGAAAAGCTGGATGAGAAAGCGCCTGACAAAACAAAAGATACTGGTGCACGATAACCAAAGGGAGGAATGATAATGAAAAAACTTACATCCACGGCCGTCGGGTCGCTGATTGCAATAGCCGCATCTGTGTCGGCAGCGCAGGCAGACAAGCTGACACTCTATTGCTCGGCGCAGGAAGACTGGTGCCAACTCATGGCGCGCAGTTTCGAAGATGCGACGGGCATCGACGTCAACATGACGCGTAAGTCGTCAGGTGAAACCTTTGCCCAGATTCGTGCCGAAAGCTCGAACCCGAAAGGAGACGTGTGGTGGGGCGGCACGGGTGATCCGCATTTGCAGGCCGCCGAAGAGGGCCTGACAATGGAATACATGTCGCCAATGCGCGACCAGCTTCATGATTGGGCAATTTCCCAAGCCGAAAGTGCCGGAAACAGAACGATCGGCATTTATTCCGGCGCACTTGGGTATGGCTATAACGCAGACCTGCTGGCGGCCAATAACCTACCCGAACCCACCTGTTGGAAAGACCTGCTAAAGCCTGAATACAAGGGTCACGTTCAGATGGCCAACCCGAACTCGTCTGGTACGGCCTATACAACGCTGGCCTCGATGGTGCAGATCTTTGGCGAGGATGAAGGTTTTGAGTTCATGAAAGGCCTGCATTCGAATATCAACCAGTATACAAAATCCGGATCAGCACCAATCAAAGCAGCCGGTCGAGGCGAGAACACGATTGGCATCGTCTTCATGCATGATGCAGTAAAGCAGGCTGTATCGGGTTTCCCGATCAAGGTAGTCGCGCCATGCGAGGGTACCGGATACGAAATTGGGTCGATGTCTATTATTGAAGGCGCCCGCAACGAGGAAGAGGCGAAGAAGTTCTATGACTGGGCGCTGTCGCCCGAGGCGCAGAACCTTGCTCTTCAGGTCAGCGCGTTTCAGGTGCCATCGAACAAGAGCGCAGAAACGTCGGAAAGCGCGCCTGACATGAGTCAGATCAAGCTGATCGACTATGACTTCAAAAAGTATGGTTCCTCAGACGAACGGAAGCGTCTGTTGCAGAAATGGGACGAAGAGGTTTCGGTTCTGCCGCAGTAAATGGCCAACCATATTACAAAAAAGACCCGTCCGGTTCTGATCTTTTGGGTCATCGCCGGGTGGGTCGGGTTTTGCCTGCTGCCGTGGTATATGGTCGACGGCGGCCTGTGGTCATTCGAATGGCTTTTTGAAGGCTACCCGTTTGACGAAGATTATGCCCCCGCTGCATTCCTGATCGCACAGGGTGAGAAGCTTTGGCTTGCCCCACTGTTGATCGCTCTGACCTTACCCCTTCTGGTGCTGAAGCGAGCCAAGTCTGACCCGCTCTATGCCCGGGTTCTGATCCTTTCCGGTGCGCTCGGCTTCGGCTGGTTGATCGCACAGGGATTCGGGATTGGCATCAGGGGTTTCAATTTCAATTGGTTGGAAGCCTATTTTGGCGAACTTGGTGATCGCCAATTCGGTATGGGCTATGGCGCAATGATTTGCGCTTCAAGCTTTCTGTTCCTGTTGACCCAAGGCATTGCGGCAAGAGGTGCCATCAACGGTGACGTCTTTGTTGTCAGTGCGATTGGCGGTGTGATTACCATCGTCACCGTCTTTGTCTTTTTTCCGATCGCCAAGATGCTGTTCGCTGCTTTCGTCACTGAAGATGGCGCATATTCGATTGCTGTCTTCTTCTCAAAGTTCTTTGATGGCCGGCTTTGGGGGTTGGGGTGTTTTTATGGTGCCAGGTGTGGCGCGGCATGGAACTCACTGTTTCTTGCCATCCTGGTTGGCTTCGTCACGACTGCCCTGGGTTTGTGCTTTGCACTGGTCGTGACCCGCTCGGGCTTTCGCTACAAACGCCTGTTGCGGGCTTTGACTGTTCTTCCGATCATCACCCCGCCATTTGTGATTGGGCTTGCGCTGATCCTGCTTTTTGGCCTGTCAGGCTCAGTCACACGGTTCGTCGCCGATCTGTTCGGCACGCAGCCAACGCGCTGGCTGTACGGAATGCCAGGTATATTCATCGCACAGGCCCTTGCGTTCACACCTATTGCATTCCTCGTTCTAATCGGCGTGGTGGAAGGCGTCTCGCCATCTATGGAGGAAGCGGCCCAGACTCTCCGCGCCAGCAGGTGGCAAACGTTCAGGACAGTGTCCCTGCCCCTGATGCGCCCCGGACTTGCCAATGCATTTCTTTTGGGCTTCATCGAAAGTATGGCCGACTTCGGAAACCCACTTGTTCTGGGTGGGAATTTCGACGTTCTATCGACTGAGATTTTCTTTGCCATCGTAGGGGCACAATACGACCAAGGACGGGCCGCCGTTCTGGCCATGGTATTGCTGTTTTTCACCCTTTCGGCCTTTTACGCACAGCGTGTTTGGCTGGGTAAGAAAAGCTATACAACCGTAACAGGCAAAGGCGACGCAGGCGTGCACCCTTTGATGCCGACAGGCCTTTCTGTTCCCGTGCTGGTATTCGCCCTTGGCTGGGCGGTGTTCACGATCATTGTCTATGCAATGATCATCTACGGCAGTGTGGTCGAGCTTTGGGGTGTCAATAACTCCCTGACCCTAAAGCACTACGTCACTGCATTCTCTGTACGATTTGAAGAAGAGGGCATTCGTTGGACCGGCGCCGCTTGGGACAGCTTCTGGACCACCATAACCATTGCGGCAATTGCTGCACCTCTGACGGCGGCGGTTGGGCTGGTAACGGCTTACCTGTTGACCCGGCAGAACTTTGCAGGAAAGAACGCTTTCGAGTTTGGAACCATGCTGTCCTTTGCTATCCCCGGTACGGTGATTGGTGTCAGCTATATTCTTGCCTTCAACGTTCCGCCAATCGAAATAACCGGCACAGGCGTTATCCTTGTTATCAGCTTCATATTCCGCAACATGCCGGTTGGGGTCCGTGCGGGCATCGCCAGCATGTCGCAACTTGACCGCAGTCTTGATGAATCGTCGCTGACCCTTGGTGCAAACTCGTGGCAGACATTTCGTCGTATCATTCTGCCGCTGCTACGCCCCGCGATACTGGCCGCACTTGTTTACAGTTTTGTTCGCGCGATGACGGCGATCTCGGCTGTGATCTTTCTGGTCAGTGCCGAATACGACATGGCAACCAGCTATATTATCGGGCGGGTCGAGAATAACGACTATGGTCTAGCCATTGCGTATTCGACGACGCTGATCTTCGTGATGCTGGCAGTTGTTGCGTTGATGCAGCTGATCGTTGGTCGCACTCAGATCGGGCGTCGAATGACGCAGTCACGCACCAATGTTTAGGAGATTTTGACATGAGCCTGCAATCCAAGGCCGCGCCGGTACGGTTCGAGAACGTGTCGAAAGTGTTCGGCAAAAACGTTGTTGCTGTTGATAACATTAACCTTCATGTCGAAGCGGGAAAACTGGTCACGCTGCTTGGTCCGTCAGGCTGTGGCAAAACAACGACGTTGCGCATGATCGCCGGGTTAGAGATGGCAAGCTCTGGCAAGATTATGATTGGCGACCGGGACGTCACCAAACTGCCCGCGACAGACCGCGACGTATCAATGGTGTTTCAATCATACGCGCTGTTTCCGCACATGAGCGTGCTGGAGAATGTAATGTACGGCCTCACATTCTCGGGCTTTGCCAAGGATGAGGCTCGCAGCCGCGCCTTGCATGGCTTGCAACTGGTAGGGCTCAAGGGGTTCGACAATCGCCTTCCCTCCGAACTCTCGGGTGGTCAGCAACAACGTGTCGCCGTCGCGCGAGCTCTGGTTCTTGAACCACAGGTTCTGCTGTTTGACGAGCCGCTATCCAACCTTGATGCCAAGCTGCGACGCCAGGTGCGCGAGGATATCCGGGCCATTCAGCAAGACCTTGGATTGACGGTTGTCTATGTCACCCACGATCAGGAAGAGGCCCTGGCCGTCTCGGACGAGATTGTTGTGATGCGGAACGCCGCGATCGCTCAGATGGGTACACCTCGCGAGCTTTATGATGCCCCGAATGACCGGTTTGTTGCCGATTTCATAGGCGAGGCAAACCTGCTCAACTGTCAGATCGTTGCAACCGACGGTGATACTGCAACAATCGAGATCGAAGGTTACCGTCACACTCTGCCGCGTCGCGGTTTGACAAATGGGCCCGCGACCATCGCTGTACGACCATCGCGCCTTGTGATTGGTTCTGATGACGGAATCGCCGCTACAGTGGCCAAGGCAACCTATGTTGGCGTGCGGATGGAATACACACTGACCGGCGCATTTGGTCAGGTTTTTGCGGTCCACGACGATGTTGATGCACCGCTTGCACCGGGTACTGAAATCAGGATGGGGTTTGCCGGCAAAGGACCGGTACTTCTGCCTGACTAGGTGCCGGATTTACTGATCATTACTCACCCCGAGGTCGTTATTGATCCGGATACCCCCATTACGGAATGGGGTCTGAGCACGACAGGTCGCTGGCGCGCCGCATCCTTTGCCGCCAGTGAAGCTATGGCCAATGTCAGCCATATCTGGGCCAGCAGCGAACGAAAGGCTCGCGACACTGGTGAGATTCTGGCTGCGCCCTTGGGGTTGCCCTTATATTTCCACCCGGATCTTGGCGAGAATGATCGGAGTGCCACAGGTTTCCTGCCACGGGAAAAGTTCGAGGCGGCCGCCGACGCATTCTTTGCCCAGCCGAACATTAGCTTTCGCGGTTGGGAAACTGCGGCCGATGCTCAGAGGCGCATTCGTCGTGCAGTGTCGGAGATCATTCGTGCCCATGGAGCCGGAGACCGCGCAATCGTTACACATGGCGCGGTCGGTACATTGTTGTGGTGTGAACTTTCTGGAAATCCGATTAACCGCCAGTACTATCAACCGTCACAAGGCCATTATTGGCAGGCAAGCCTGACAAATCTACGACCTTATTCCACTTGGTTATCAATGGCCTAGACGTTAAGCACCCCAAGCGTTCTCTGCGATTTCCAGCAAGCTTTCAAATACATCTGGCGTTCCGACGATCACACGCCCACCGTCGCGGATCATCGCGTCGGCGTCTTGATCTTCGACAACACCACCCGCTTCCGTAACCAACAATTGCCCAGCCAGACAATCCCAAGCGTTCATGTGTTCTTCCACATAACCCAGAAGTCGCCCGGCTGCGACATAGGCCAATGACAATGCACCACTGGCGTTTCTGTGAAACATGGAACCGCGCTCGATCAGCGCTGCGACCACCGGCACGACGTGGCGAGTTTCGATCCGGTTCGAATACCCCACAGAAACCGTCCCGTCCTGAAGAGCAACCCCAGAGGCCACGTGTATCGGTGAACCGTTCAGTGTCGCGCCCTCTCCACGTGTTGCCACAAAGGTTTCGTCCATATTCGGATCCCGGATCACACCGACCGCAGTGCGCCCTTCGGTGACACCGGCCAGAACAATCGTCCATACCGGTATGCCATTGACGAAATTCGTAGTTCCATCAATTGGATCAATCACCCAGTCAAACCCGCTCTCACCGGTGGCAGCGCCGTGTTCTTCGCCAAATATCCCGTCTTGCGGCCAGGCATCCATGATCTTTTGGCGAATGAAGGTTTCGACGTTTTTGTCCGCCTCACTCACCCAGTCCTGAGCACCTTTTTGATCGATGACCAGATTACTCCTGTCCAAGAAGTATTTCTCGGCAATCACCCCAGCTTCTTCACAGACCGCGATGGCAAAAGCTCTGCGTTCCGAAAGACGATTCATGGCCTGTCCTTTTGTGTTTGTGTATCTAGGGCCAACATTGCGGTCCAAGCGGAAGGCTTGCAATGACTGAGTTGCAGCACCGTTCAATTCAATTCATGCCGCTTCGAGGTTGCCGAGCAATATGGACGTCATATCGGCGGTTATCACGCCGTCTATGGCAACAACATCCATTCCAGTCTGATAATCAACGTTGCTTTTTGTAATTCCCGACAAGTCCGCATCTGAATCCAAAAAGACCCATTGAGGTTCATGCGCAGTGGTTTGCCCAACGGCCACCTGCAAGATCGCCAGTGCATCCAGGGCATTGATGGTTCCATCTTGATTGATATCCGCCGCGATCAGGTTTTCCGCATCGGCAGGTCCCCATGTCGGATCGAGGCCAACCGAAATGCGTAACACTTGCAAAGCATCCATTGCGTCAATCTCTTTGCTCGCTGTCGAATAGTGCTTGATGATGTCCAGTCTTCCGGGGAAAGTGCCATCCGGAAGGTCCAAGTCAAATTGTCCCTGATCGTCAGCCGTGACGGATACCGTGCCACCACCGACCGGTGTGAACTTGATCTCTGCATCCGACAATCCGGGATTAGCAGATTGGCTGTCCACTGTGATTGGCCCAAGCACGCCATCCGAACTGTCCGGCGTCAAACCGCCGAAATTACCGAAATCAACCGGAATGTGATCGGGGCCATCGAACCCGGCCCCGAAAATATCAGCGCTGGTCAGCGTTCCACCCGAAGCGGACTGAACCTGCACGACCTCGCCCCGATACTCTATCCGGGCCCCTTGTGTAGTGCTGGTAAAGGTCAGTTGCTGAGGGGACCGCAACAGCAAATAGTCGAACATGTCCAGACGGTCCACACCCGGCTGAAAATCCGTGATCGTCGTCATACTGCTGCCCGACTGCATCACGAAAACGTCGGCCCCTGCCCCACCTGACATGGTCGTAGCACCCGTTCCTGCTATCAGTATGTCGTCGCCATCGCCCCCCATCAGGGCGGTATCCAGAATACTACCGCTCAGCATGTCGTCTGCGGCAGTCCCCGACACTGCTCCAAACCCTTTGTCCACGATCCCCAGATTATCGACAGGAACAGTAATGACAGTCACTCCGGCGTCTTGTTGCGACGTAGCCAGAACCTGCAACTCGTCACCAACATGGGCAAGGCTCAGCGATTCGACGTTCTGTAATCCACTAATCAACGTGTCAGCGAAACTATCCAGATAGACCAACTGGCCTTCAGGTGTCAGCGTGAACAATGTAAGCCCATCGTCACCGCCACCCGCCACGACGAATACGCGCCCGTTGATGTCCACGACCTCAAGGTCCTGCACAGATTCGAAGCGGGTCGTGAGCGAATCCAGAATATGATCTGTGGCGCTCAGGCTGCCGTCAGCGTTCAATTGAAGCACACTGAGCGAATTGCTGCCTGCACCCGCCACGATCACCCAGGGTTTGCCGTAGGCATCGATCGTTTCGACGGCTGTCGGAGTTGAGATTCCGAGCGTCCCGAGGGCCGAACCGTTGTCAATTTCGGTCAACTGACCGGAAATGCCGTCGATCCGATAAGTTGAGACTGTATTGCTGGCCGCATCACTTGAGATCAGGAAATGGTCAGTCCCTGCGCGCAGCGTCTGCATCGCGTCACCAGTGCCAGAAACAAGGCCAGCAAGGCTCAGCGTTCTGTCCTGATTGACAAGGTATGTCCCGATTTGCCCCGTTTCTTCATGAGCCATTGCAAGAACATCCATCAGGCCAATCGACACTTGAACAATGGCCGAGATATCTCCGCCTCCTGTCAGAGATCCGGTTTCCGTAAGGCTGTCCAGGGTGCCGTCTACGTTAAGGTCATATCCGACCAACCCGACCGCCATATTCACATCCAGTACAAGTTGTTCGGTTCCCGCCAGCGTTATCGGTGTGCCACTGCGACCAACCTGAAACGTGATTGTTCCGCTGTAATATTCCGTGTCGACCAGTTGCGGTAACGCACCTTCGACCAACCGCCAGACAGCGACGCCGCCACCCGGTCCGGTGACGGTATAAAGATACGTGGTGCCGTTAAACGTTTTTAAAGCCGTATCGCCGATACCTGAATCGAGCGCCGCGCTCCCCGTTGCCACCACACCTTCGAATTGAAGCATCACAGCCAACACCTCCTGCGCCACTCCTGGCCTTGACCAAAAGATGACCTGATGCACGGACCGAAACAAAAGCGGAATTGTGGTGAAAACGAGAAGTTCGGTTTCAGATTAACTCAATTTTTTGCTTTCGATCGCAACAGTAACCAGTGGGAAAGACAGATGAGCCAGCCGTTATCAGCGCGACCTGTCTTCCTTTTCGGTGATCGCGGAAACCACATGTGAGGGTAAGATGACCAAAGCACCAGAGTTCAACAACCGTCCGGCGGCTGAACCTTCGGAAACGGACCGCAAGCAACACATTCGCCAGTGGATCGAAGGAAAACTTGGCCGCTGGGCAGGGCGCGGAGCGGCCGGTGGGCTGATTTCAACTTTGATGGCCTTGCCCGCGTTGTCACAAGCCACAATAGAAGAATTATATGCTTTTCAATTCGCGGAAACCATTCCAGGCGTTCGCTCTGTCAAGTTGTTGAAGAATGGCGATGTTCTTCTAAAAATGGCCGATGGCCGCACAATGATTGTGACCGCTGAAAACGTCCAGATCCTGGACAGCGGTGCCATCATGATCGCTGAGAATGCGGTTCAGGAGATTGCCCAATTCAGCGCGGTTGAAGCCAGTGTTTCCGCGGGCGCGTCCGCAGGTGGCATCAGTGGCGCCGGCGCGGCGTTGGGCGGATTGGGTCTGGCAGGGGCGGCTGCGGCCGCAGGAGGTGGCGGCGGTGGCGGTGACAGCCCCGTCGTATCCGAGCCCACCTCCGTCGTGTCCGAACCCGCCCCGACATACCCAAGCCTCAACCTGGCTGATCTGCAATCTACTGCGCTGAACAACATCAGCACCAACGCCATCCCTCCCGAAGGGACGGCAACCATTGAAGTCACAATAGGGTCACTGGTCAAAACCGTGACACCCAACCCCGATGGCAGCTGGAGTATCTCTCTGACAGCCGCCGAAGCCGGCGCACTTCCACAGGGGGTATCGACGGTGACCATCACGAACCTGGATGGGTCGGGTACTGAATTGTCAACACAATCCGTTCAATTTGACATCGATACGGTTCCACCAAGCCTGTCCATCACCGGTTTTTCTGACGGACCGGTTCTCAACCTAGCCGAGCAAGCGACCGACCTGACTGTCACTGGCGTAACCGATGCAGAAGACGGGCAAACCGTAACGGTTTCACTGAACGGGCAAAACTATTCCGGTACGGTTTCCGGTGGACAGTGGAGTGTAACCGTCCCGGCGGCCGACCTTAGCGCCTTGCCTGACGGTGCAATCGTAAATGTAACGGCAGACGTGACTGACGCGGCTGGAAACCCGGCCGCACAGGCCAGCGGAAGTTTTGATACGGATTTCACCGCGCCAAGTGTTTCTCTGGATCCAGTTGCGGGTGGATCAATTGACCTGATTGATGTGGCTGGTGACTTAACCTTAACGGGTTCCACCACGGCCGAGGACGGGCAAACCATCATCGTCACGTTCGACGGTCAGGTGTACACTGGTGCTGCGACAGGCGGAAACTGGACTGTCACGATCCCCAATTCCGACCTCGGTAGTCTATCCACCGGAACACCTGCTGCAATTGTTGTGGCGGTCGAGGATATCGCTGGCAACCCGGCCGCGCCGATTCTTGTTACTGTACCTGTGGACCTGACCGGCCCCTCAATTTCGATATCTCCGCTTTCCGTCGGCGCAGTTCTCAATGCTGCTGAAGCCGCGGCAAGCTTGGCTATAAGCGGGACAACCGCCAATGTCGAAGATGGTCAGCAAGTCACCGTCACACTGGATGGCCAAACATATACCTCAACAGTGACGGGCGGAACATGGACTGTAACAGTCCCAGCGGGTGATCTGGCATCTTTGGCCGACGGAGGCAGCTTTCAGATCACCGCAGACGTCAGCGACGCAAACGGGCTGACAGCCCCTCAGGCTGATGTGACACTATTGAAAGACGTCACAGCACCAACCCTCAGCATCGACACATTCTCGACCGGCGCATTCATGAATGCTGCCGAACAGGCGGTGGACCTGACAATATCGGGCGCAACGTCGGCCGAAGACGGTCAAGTCGTGACCGTCACTTTGAACGGTCAATCTTACAGTGCTACAGCAGCCGGAGGGTCTTGGAGCTCAGTTGTCCCTGTTGCCGACCTTGCGGCCCTCTCTGATGCCGCCACCGTGACGGTCACGGCTGACGTTTCGGATGCCGCAGGAAATCCGGCGTCACAGGCCAGCAACAGTTTCACGACCGATTTCACACCCCCTACCCTGGGAATAACCGGTATTTCTGACGGCACTGTTATGAACGCTGCTGAGCAAGGTACCGACCTGATTGTCTCGGGAACCTCAGACGCTCAGGATGGAACGGTCATTACCGTGGAGGTCGCGCGCGCAGACGGAACAGTAGATATAAGCGGTACCGCAACGGTAACCGGTGGTGTCTGGACCTACACAGCCACATCGGCGGAGCTATCAGGGCTTCAGGATGCGAGCACCTACCACGTCACGGCTTCTGTTTCCGACGCGGCTGGGAATGGCAACCAAACCTCGACAAGTTTTACAACCGATTTTACGGCGCCAGCAATCACGATCGACAGTTTGCCGGTTGGCTCCGTATTGGATGTAACGGAACAAGCTACAGACCTGACAATTTCAGGCACGACGACCTCGGAAGATGGCCAAACAGTGCCTGTCACGTTTGCCGGGCAAACCTATACCGGTATTGCATCGGGCGGAACCTGGGCGATCACTGTGCCAGCCAGCGACCTAGGCGCGCTGTCCGACGGAACAAACCACACCATCACCGCAACAGTTGACGATATTGCCGGCAACAGCTCGGTTGCGGCAAGCAGTTCGGTAACGACGGACTTTCGGCCTGTTCTGATGCTGGACGATATCGGCGTGAACAACGCGGTGGCCCTTGCCGACGCCAAGGCGTCAGGCATTACTGTCAGCGGTTCCTCTGCCGGGCTTTCAAACGGCCAGACCGTGGATGTCTTGCTGAACGGCAGTTCCGTCGGTAGCGCGACAGTAACCGCTGACGGATCCTGGACACTGGCTGTCGCGTCGTCAGATTTCGCCGCCATAGAGGCTGGGGATGATCTTATTTTCTCTGCCCAGGCAACTGTTGCAGGGGGACCAGATCCCTTGCCTGTATCGGATCAGGCGGTTGCTCATGAGCCAGCTGTCTACGTGATCTCTGAGGTCGGACGCAGTGGGTCAACCGTTACGTTTGCCATTTATGCCGATGCAAATCGTGACATCTCTGGTGGCCTGGCTTTTTCAGCGGAGCTTGAGTTCGACTCAGCCGTTGCCACATTCGACATCGGATCAGACACGGAACACAGCGCGTTTGATTTGTTCCTGGCAAACCCAGGCGCAGGTGACATCATCAACTTCGCTGGGGCGGCGACTGTTTTTACTGATTTGTCCCAACCTCTTGTCACCTTCACGATGACAATACAGGACGCTGCTCAACCCATTGAGTTAACGATAAAATCACCTGAAGGTGGCCCTGTTGCAATTCAGTTTGGCACCAATGGCAATGACATCCTAACCGCGGCAAACACGGATACAATCATTCGCGGCGGTGGTGGCAATGATAGTATTGACATCACCGAAGCCGGGCGGGACGTCGTTGTCTTTGAAGCCAACCCGAACAACAATGGCGTAGACAGCATAACCGGCTTCACAATTGGGTCTGCAGCAGATGTAACCGACGCCCTAATGTTCAGCGGACTGAATGTCGCCACGCTCCGCGGTGATGGTACGGGTTTCGAACTGCTTTCTGTCGGTGGCACATTGGGCATAGATACTGGATTTGTAGGCCTCGATACCGTTCTTGCGGACCTCAATGCCGTTACACTCGAAACGGCTGTAGAAAGCCTTGCCGGGGCATCTACAGGTGATGAGCTCTATGTGATGGCAACGGACGGAACGGACAGTGTTCTGATCAAAGTTGATTTCGTGACACCAGGCGACGCCAACGTCGAAACCCTCGCCACTTTCCATGGTTTGGGCGATCTCAGCGGCTTGACCGCGGACAACATCATACACACCGACCCAACCGGCGCGACCGCCTGACGCGGCTTCGAAACAAATTGGCGCCCATCATTTTCCTGAGGCAGTTATGGCACAGAATGGCTTAACCCCAATCACACGATTACGACATGGTCATCGGTTCTGGAAACGTTACACGTCGTTCGAATTCGCGCGCGATAAGGTCGACTGCCCGGTGGCAGAGGCAGAGATCCTTCAGGCAGCAGCCACTTTTCCAATCGCATTTTTGAAATCCGACCGGGGATTTTACCCCGTCGCAATCTTATCGGTGACACCAGACAAACCGACGCCATTCGTGTCAGCGGAAGGGGATTGGCGTGCAAGCTATGTTCCTTCTGCACTGCGATGTGCACCGTTTCAATTCCTGCCACCTGAACTTCACGATAAAATCGGTGAGGGGAAGTTTGACTTGCTTGTCAACGAAAGCTTGGACTTGGTTACCGACAACCCCGAAGATGAGCCGTTCTTTGACAAAACCGGAGAGTTGGGGCCGGAACTGCAAAAAGTCCAAGCGTTCTTTCGCACTCTCACAGCATCACTGGAGAACACAAATCAGTTGTGCCGTACGATAGCCGGTATGGGGCTTTTTTCTCCACTCGCCTGCGCACAAACGGACGAAAGCCTCGACGGTTACTTTGGTGTCAACGTGGTTGCCTTGCAGCAAGTTCCTTCAGCGCATCTGTCATTGCTCGCCATGAACGGTGGCCTGCGCCTCATATATGCCCACCAAGTTTCCTTGACCCATTTTTCGTGGCTAACGACCGCTCAATTGCGCGCCGAACAATTGGTTAAAAGGTCGTCGCCAAGCGTACGATCTGATGCTTCAGATTTTCTAGAAGCGCTGGCCGCCGCCCAACAAAAAGAAAGCCTGCTGGACCATCGGTGGCAGGAGGATCAGTATGCGATTTAATGAGTATTCACTGCATCTTGTCACGCTCAGTCTGCTTTTGGTCTCGATTTCCGCCTGCACCCGCCCGCCCGATTTGACGCCAGTTGCGATGTCCTTTGCAGCCCAAACAGCCGGTGCCAGGGCAACAAAACCATCAGAAACACTCAGCCACAGCGCCTTCGGGCAGCGGGTGAAAAAGGCGGTCGAGAACAGCCCCAACCTGGCGCAAGTCAAATCCAGAATGGGCATCGCGAAAGCCAAACAAGACGCAGCTGAAGGCGCTTTTCTCCCGGAGATTTCGCTGGGGCTAAACGCACGATCTGAAAGGATTGCCTCAGATGTAGCGGATGTATCGCCGTATGTGAGGGTTTCACAATTGGTCTATGACGGAGGGGCGTCCTCAGGGGATCTGACCGCTGCGCGGGCACGTGTCTTGGAAAGCAGAGGCGATCAGATTCAAACAGCCTCATCCACTGCTCTCGCAGCTATCGAGACCTATGTACTTGTCCTCGATCAACGAAAGATTCGAAGCATCGCAGCACAGAATGTTCTAACACATGAAGAGCTTGTTCGCCAGATAACCGACCGAACTGAAAACGGTGTCGGTTCGAGTGCCGACGTTCTGGCAGCCCGGTCGCGCATGTCCGATGCGCGCACAAAGCTGGCTGATGCGCATGCGCGAACAGACCGCGCCGAAGCGCGATTCCGCGAGGTTTTCGGGGATGAGCCCGGCGCTCTTTCTGCACCAGTTCCGGCACCTGGACTGGAAAGAAGTGACATGCAGATCATAATGAACAGCCCTCAGGTTCGGCGGTCCGATGCAAGCCTGCTTGCTGCCAAGGCTGAATGGTCCGCAGCGCATGCGCGTCGCAGCCCTGATGTCAGGGTCGCCGCATTCGCGAACCAGAATAACAATCGTGACGCGAACTTTGGAGTGGATCTTTCTTTCAATTACGAGCTGGACAGCACCGGCCAGCGCCGCGCTGCAATAGCAGCGGCGGAATCGCTGGTCAAAGAGACCGAGTTTGCGCGCGAGCAGCTTATCCGCGAAATAACGCGAGAATTGGGTTTTATCCGTTCGGATCAAAAAGCGGGTGCCGATCGGTTACGAGAAGCCCGGATTGCCGTGGAGGCTAACGCGGAAAATGTCGTAGCTTCCCGCGAACAATTTTCGATCGGTCGTCGTAGCCTCATTGAAATTCTGGATGCACAGCGGGACTACGTTAATGCTCAGGAACGTTTGATCCTTGCGGAACAGAGCTACTTTCTGACCAATTATGCAGCCCTAAGCCTGACCGGGGACATACTCGACCTGCTCGGGGTTTCATTGGGCGACTGGGGCAATACGCAATGAACGCATCCGACCCTGCCCCCAATGCTTCGCTGCTTACACCGTTTGAAGCCTGTCTGTTGAATATCTCGTCGGCACTTGAACGGCCATTGAGTCTCGCGGCGCTGCACGCGACGCAAAGTGGCGCAGACGGGGATCTGACAATACGGGACATTCTCACCCTCGCGCAAAAGGCGGGCATGCAGGCGGGGTATGGGGCAAAGCGCCTTTCCGACTTGGATAACAATCTGACACCCACCCTGTTGCTGTTGGCAGAGGGTAGAGCCGTTGTCTTTCACGGACGAAGGCAGAAGGGTACTTTATTGGTCTTCGACCCAGAGCTAGGTGAAGGTGTCGGTGAGATTTCCGAAGACAGGCTGGCAACCTGCTATACCGGTTATGCAATCCTGTTCCGGCGCCATCACGACGGTGAAACATTGGGGGGGGCCGCTTCACATGGCGGTCACTGGTTCTGGAACGCACTAACCGCAAACCGGTGGTCATACTTTCAGGTCGCGCTAGCAGCGGCGCTGGCAAATCTTCTTGGTTTGTCCACGTCCGTATTCATCATGGTGGTCTATGACCGGGTATTGCCCAACGAAGCTACGGAGTCGCTGATCGCTTTGACCGTGGGTGTGGCGTTGGCACTGTGTTTTGACTTTGCCCTCAAGTTGCTGCGGGCGGGATTTATCGACATGGCCGGGCAGAAAGCCGACTTGTTGATGGGCCGGCGCATTTTCGACCAGTTGCTGAACATCCAGATGAAATCGCGCACGGGGTCTACCGGTGCCATGACCAGCACCATTCGCGAATTTGAAACTCTGCGAGAGTTCTTTACATCCGCGACGCTGGTGGCCGTTGTCGACCTGCCGTTCATTGGATTGTTTATCCTGGCGATTTTTCTGGTAGGCGGACAACTGGCTTTGATCCCTGCACTGGCCGTACCGGTGGTGCTCCTGACAGGTTTGGCGGTGCAACCAATTTTATCAAGGATGGCGGAACGAAGCTTGTCCGACGGGCAGTCCAAGCAATCAGTTCTGGTTGAGGCTGTCTCGGGACTTGAAACCATTAAAACAACGGCAGCAGGCCGAAAAATGCGCGCACGATGGGAACAGGCCATCGAACAGCAATCAGCGCATGGTGCGCGAAGCCGGACTGTCACGCAATTTGCCCTGAACCTGACCGGATTCACCCAACAGGCCGCACAAGTGCTTGTCGTATTTCTTGGTGTTTTTCTGATTACAAACGGGCAAGCCAGCATGGGTGCGCTGGTGGCTTCGGTAATGTTGACCGGTCGGGCGTTGGCCCCTCTGGGTCAACTGGCGCAGACTTTGACCCGCGTAAATCAGGCCAGGTGCGCCTATCGCAACCTCAATGCGCTAATGCACGCAGAAAGCGAACGCCCGGCGGGGCGCACATGGCTGACCCGATCTGATTTCAAAGGGGCAATTGCCTTTAATAACGTGTATTTTTCGTATTCTGACCAAAGCGAAGATACCCTGCGAGGCGTGTCATTCACCATAAAGCCTGGTGAGAAAGTCGCAATTCTAGGTCAAATCGGATGCGGGAAAAGCACGATTGCGCGCCTGCTATTGGGGCTTTACACACCACGAGTAGGCTCGGTCATGATCGATGGGCTCGACATACGTCAGATCGACCCAGGTGACTTGCGGCGCAATATTGGATCTGTCCTGCAGGATGTCTGGCTTTTTTCGGGGTCTGTCCGGGAGAATATCGCCAGCGGCGCAGTCCGACCCAGAGATTGCGACATCGTCGAAGCCGGTCGTATTGCCGGTGTCGAAGAATTCGTGAACAGCCATCCGTCGGGCTATGACCTTCAACTCGCGGAACGCGGTGAGGGGCTTTCCGGTGGGCAACGGCAGGCAATCGCCCTGGCACGGGCACTTGTCGGGCGACCTCCGGTTTTGCTTTTTGATGAGCCAACCAGTGCGATGGACGTCAAAACCGAAGCCCAACTGGTTCAACGCCTGAGTGCGTCAACCTCCGGATCAACCCTGGTCATTGTAACGCACAGAACCAGTCTGCTGGAGCTTGTGGACAGGGTTATCGTTCTGGAAAACGGAAAAATCGCAGCTGATGGACCCAAGAGCTTGCTGACGCAGCACATGCGCCAGAAAGGGAGGCACTTGAATGTCGCAGCATCCTGATCTGGCGAAGTTGGCGCACGAAATGCAGGGGCGGTCCCCCGTTCGTGGTTCATTGCTCTTGCTGTTGATCCTGTCCTGTATTGTCTCGGCCGGGTTGTGGGCACATTTGACCGAGTTGGATGACGTAACGCGCGTCGAAGGGCGGATCGTGCCTTCGGGCGACATACAGGTGATCGATGCTGCCGAGCCCGGCGTGTTGCGGTCGCTCCATGTGCGCGAAGGCCAGTTGGTCGACAAAGGGGCATTGTTGATGGAATTGGACGCCACACAAATCGACAGCCAACTTAGCCAGGAACAACAGCGCGTTTTCGGGCTGCAAGCCCGTGCTAAACGCCTGCAGGCAGAAATTGATGGAACACAATTAAGTTTCGATGCGCAGCTGATCGAAGGTGCACCCAGTGTCGTGCGTTCGGAAACTGCATTGTATCAGGGTCGGCAAGCAGAGCTGGCGGCAGAAATCGCAATTTTGGAACGTCAGCGTGAACAAAAGCAGCGAGAACACGAAGAAGGTGTAGTGGATCAGGTGACGGCAGATGAAACCCTAGATGTACTTGGGGAGGAGCGTGCGATCATTGCTCCGCTTGTTGAGAGGCAAATGGAACCTGCGACAACATTGCTGGCGTTGCGGCGTAGCGAAGCCGAGTGGCGCGGTCGCAAGGTCCGGGCCGAAGCCGTGACCAACAGGTTGCAAACTGGTTTGGATGAAATCGATGATCGGATTCTGGCTGCTCATAGCCGATTTCGAAGTGCGGCGCTTACTGAATTGGCAATTGTAACTGCGGAACTGGCGGCCTTGCAACCAGCCTTGCCTGCCCTACGCGACCGCGCTGCACGAGCGCAGGTTCGCTCTCCGGTTCGCGGTATCGTTAATCGCATCCACCGAACCACCATTGGAGGTTTGGCGCGAAGTGGCGAAGACCTTGTCGAGATTGTTCCCCTGGACGATACACTATTGGTCGAGGCTTACGTAAAGCCCGAAGATATTGCATTTTTGCGTGCTGGACAGCCCGTAAAGGTAAAGATCACGGCTTATGATTTTGCGCGATACGGGGCGCTGGATGGTGAAATCGTACGGATTGGCGCCGATACCGTCACACGTTCAGAGCGGAACGACGAAGAGGTGTTCGTTGTGGAAATTCGCACGAGCAACACCATGCTCGACGGAAGTGGTGTCGCGGTGGAAATCATACCCGGCATGATCGCAGAGGTTGACATTTTGTCAGGTAGAAAATCCGTATTGGAGTATCTGCTGGAACCTGTCGTGAAGATTAAAGATCAAGCTTTGCGTGAGTAAGTGAGAAGACTAAAATATCTTTTTTCAGATGCTTACAGTATTTTGCATCAACATCTCCTGACGCGGAGGGGAACAAAAGAAACTCAGGTTTACACTCTGGCCACCAGAGCGTCACTATTTCCAGTCGACATCCCCCAGGAAAATATACCCGGCACCGTAAATCGTTTTGATCAGGCGCGGATTCTTTGGATCTTCACCAAGTTTCGTACGCAACCTGGAGATTCTGACATCCATAGCACGATCAAAGCTGTCGCCCGCTGCACCGCCCAAGGACTCCTGCATCTGCCCCCTGCTGATCAGCCGCTTGGGGCTTTCCAGAAACAGACGCAAAACCTCGCCTTCAGCATGGCTGAAAGGTGTTTCAGTCCCTGACCCGTCTTCCAGAACATACCGATCAAAATGCGCAATCCAGCCGTTGAATTCTGCCCTGTCCGATTGTGATGTCCGACCGCGCGGCGCGCGCAACCTGGCCCGCACCCGGGCAACGACTTCTGTCGGGTCAAACGGCTTGGTAATATAGTCATCCGCGCCCAACTCCAGTCCTGTCACACGGTCCTGAACCTGTGCCCGGCCGGAAATAATGATCACTGCTGCACCCTGTTCCAGCGCCAAGCGATGAACTAGCGCCAGCCCGTCGGTATCTGGTAAAGACAGGTCCACAAGGCAAACATCAGGGGTTACTCGATTAAGGGCTGCTTCAAACTCTCTGGCACGGGAAAAACTCTGCGTCCGGAAACCGGCATCCTCCAGTGCATCCGTCAGAATGCGCCGTATCTCGGGTTCGTCGTCGAGAATGGTCACCAGTGGTTGCGACATCAGGCGGCCTCGGTTTGGATCAGAGCAGACAATTGAGCCTGTGAGAACGGTTTACGCAAAACAGGTGCCAGGGCAAGCGCCCGTTGATGCAGCGGATCTGAATTTGGCAGAGATGTCATAAGGATAAGCGGCAACCCCGGTTTCAACTGTTCAAGGATGTCCAAGCCTGTACCGTGTCCTTCCAGACGGATATCCGACAAGACCAGCGAAATGTCCTTCACACTCGATATCAAGGCCAGTGCTTCATCAACTGAATTTGCTTCAATGACAGTAAAGCCCAAATCCACCAGCATGTCCCTAAACTGCCCGCGCAGGTCTTCGCTGTCTTCAACCAACAGTACCAATCCACCCTGAGCCGGAGGAGCGGGCCGAAAAGGCAAACGCATGACAACTGAGGCCCCAGATGGTGTATTTCTTAGATTCAGATCGCCACCGGCAAGCTTGACCGTATCATAAACCATCGGCAGCCCCAGTCCTGACCCGTCGCTCCCTTTTGTTGTGAAAAACGGGTTAAGTGCCTTTTCTAGCGCCTCGGGTGAAAACCCCGGCCCGGTGTCGGAAACCGTGACTTCGATCCAGATCTCACCTATGGCATGTGCACTGATTGTGATTTGACCCGTGCTCCCGCAGGCATCCCGGGCATTCAGGACCAAATTCAAAAGCGCATCCTGAACCATACCCGGATCAAGCATCAATGTTTGTTTTGGCAAGGTGTTTACGACGGACAGGCCCACACCGCGAGGCAGTGAGGGTGTCGCCAGAATCCTCAGGTCTTCCAACAATCCCCCGATGTCCGTTGCCTGCGGTTGCGGCGTTCGGTTTCCAGTCATGTCGGCGATCCGGTTCAGCAGCTGCCCGCCCCGGCGCGCGGTTTGTTGAGTTGCGGCCACAAGTTCCTGAGCGCCATCCGGCAAATCCATCTTGTCGAGGCGGGACTGCATCCCCAGGATGATAGTGAGCAGATTGGAAAAGTCATGGGCAAGCCCGCTGGTCATCTGGGCTGCCATCGCCCGGCGGCGGGTTTGCTGTAATGCAACGCGTGCCTGTGTCTCTTCGGTGATGTCCACCGACATCACGTACACACCCCCTGCCCCATCCGGCGTAAACGAAACCCGGATGCGTCGGGAATCCTGATCTTCGGTGAACTCGAAAACCGACGGCTCTCCGCTATAGGCCTTAAACAATTGGGCCTTAACCCGTTCAAAGGCGGTCGCACCCAGCGCTTCAGAAATGTGAAGCCCCAGAATATCGGACGGACGCCCAGGCATGACGGCGCTCAGGCGACGGTTCGAGTAATCGTATCGGCCGTCGCTGTCCAAATGCGCAATATGAGCCGGCATCATCTCGGTCACCATACGTGTGCGAGCTTCGATTTCGGTCAATTCCCGCTTGGCCTCTTCCAGCGCCGCGATCGTGGCCGCAAGTTTGCGGTTGGTTGCGGACAGTTCTTCCGCGTGGCTCAGCAACTGTTCCGACAGTTCCTCAGACCGCGCGCGCAACAGGTTTTCCGCCCGCCGCGTTCCGGTGATATCGGTGTAGACCGCGACCCACCCGCCTTGTGGCAGCGGTGCGCCTTCAATTGAAACAACCTGCCCATTGGGACGCACGCGCTCCATGTAGTGAGGCTCAAACGCCAAGGCTTGCTGGACGCGCAGATTGACCATTTCCTCGACACTTTCATCGTCGCCATACTCACCGCGGCTGGCAAGAAAGTGGATCGTATCCCGAAACAAAGCACCCCTTTGAACAAGCTCGTCCGGCAAACCGAACATTTCCTGGAAACGGCGATTGCTGAGCACCAGTTGCAATTTGCTGTCATAAATGGAAAGCGCCTGACCTATCAGGTTCAGCCCGGCGGTCGTCATCGCCTTGATACGCTTTTCCGTTATGTCCAACTTCGTCTTCTCCTCGGCTCATGCCTAGCATCTGAAACCATGCACGGGTAGTGGAATTGAGGTGAGGCGTTTCGGACCCTGTCTTCGTTCAATTGCTTTTTGCAATCCGGGAGTGCACAAAGCAAAATACTTCGACAAACCCGCCCGTGACCGAGCGTCCGGTACAGCCAGAATAGATGAACGTTGACAATAAACCGCGTTCTAAGATGTGTATCTGGGACAGGATTTTGCGCCTTCAGTTGTGATCGAGTGCAAGGACAATGTGTGGTCCATATTTTTCATCCGGTGGCGCAACATCTGTCGGCCTAACCGTGCGAGATCTGTTGCAAAATCCGGATTCTCCGCGACATTCTCGAATTCGCCCTTACCTTGATGGTCGAACAGGATCGGGGGCAGGTCGGCAGCGAACTCGACCAGGGTGAACCGTTCATCCCGCAATATTCCCAAACACGAGTCGCTGTTACCGGTCCCCAATTCTTGCTGCCATAACGTCGGGTTTTCAGGTTCTGAGAAATCAAGTTCGCTGAAAGAATAGTCGCGCCAATCGTCTGGGATATTACCCCGCAACAATGGCAGCAAGGACCGTCCATCCATAGCGTTCGGAACAGCCTGTCCAATCCAGTCCAATATGGTTGGTGTGACATCCACAGACTCGGTTGGAACGGTGATCTTGCTTCCCGCCATAGCTTCATTCCCGGGCAAACGGATCATCAGCGGTGTGTGATACGCCGCATCGTAGACCGTCATCTTGCCCCAGCTGTGTCGATCCCCCAGCATTTCACCATGATCGGCGGTGATAACCAGCAGTGTATCGTCGTATTGCCCGCTGTCCTTCAGGTACTGGACAACACGACCGATGTGGTGATCAACCTCTGTTGCCAGGCCAAGATATATAGCACGCAAAGTGCGATTGTTTTCGTCCGTAGGTTCAACGTCATCAAAACCGTGAACGAATTTTTTCGCGCTATAGGTATCCAGCTTTGGTCCGAAGAACGGATGAAGCGCTTTTTCTGCTGCTGCGCTCGGCAAGCAGTGCGGCAGAGGGATGTCCGCCGGGTCATACATGTCATTGTAGGGGGCCGGTGCGACCAACGGCGGATGCGGGCGGATATAAGTCAAATGGGCGAACCAACCCTTTCCACGATGAGGCGCGATTCCGTCCAGAAAGGCATCGGTCAGAAAGGCTGTATCGCTGTCTTCTGCCCGATACAGCGCGGGATCATTCAGCCGCGGGTGTCCACGATCGGGCGAAACGGGCTTGTAGACGTCCCAGTACTTTTCGAACTGATACCCCTTTTTCATCAGATGGGCTTGCCATGGATATGATTCTTCAAGGCGCATTTCGACAACTTCAACGAACCCGGTCATCGACTGTTCGTAAGACTTGAGGTCAGGGTCATTGGGATCATGGACGCGCGGATCGGCGGAGGTATCTGTGTATCCAAACAACATTGGCAAGTAACCAGCTTTGCGCATTTCCGTGGCAATGTTCGGGGTATCGTGTCGCAACGGCGTTCCGTTTCTAACCGACCGATGATTCATCGCATATTGGCCGGTCAGAATCGATGCACGCGAGGGACCGCAGGGATTGGTGACCGAGAAATGGTGGGTAAAAGTCACGGCCTCATCCATAAAAGCCCGCAAATTCGGAAGGTTCACATGGTCTGCCAAGGCCCCGGACAGGCAATCCGCTCTGAGTTGATCGATGATGACAAACAAGACGTTCTTGGTCTGATGCATACCGACTTCTCCGATTCCGCGCCGTAACAAACAACGCGGAATGTGTATTGCTTCCCGCCATAGCGCAACCGATTTGTCGGTCGGACAAAGGCGTATTATCCCGGCAAAATCGCTGCGCGATAACTTCTGGCAAGCACCTGTTCAGCATAGTTTCAATGCGACGGTCAGCGTGACGTCAAGGCCATCCGGCGCGGCAAAAAGATGTTCAACGGCACAAAGCCATTGCGGTCATTGAATGTTTCACTTCACATGACCTCATGACGCAGCCTTCGATAATCTCAGAACACGATTCCAGCGGTACTCGTGTACGCATATCCGGAGAGCTGCTCACGCAATCGCTGCAAACCGTTGAACAAGGTTTTGCCTCTGTCCGCCCAACCGGAGACAGGGTTGTTCTCGATCTGTCCGAGGTCGAAGCTCTGGATACCGGCGGTGCCTGGCTGATCGCGGACCTTGGCAAACGCTTCACGTCGCAAGGTGCAACACTTGAATTTCAAGGGGTGAAACCGGCACATGCCACTCTGATAGATACTGTAACCCGCAGCATACCCGACGAACCCGGTGAACTTGATAAACCGCGAAGTCTGTTGGATTTGATCGCACAGATGGGTCACATCACCGTAGGTGCCTGGCGGGATACGCTTTCCATCCTCGAATTTCTGGGTCTGACACTGCATCGGCTGTTTCGTACCATTGTCATGCCATGGCGACTGCGCAAGGCAGCGCTGGTCACACACATGGAAGAGACCGGGTTCAAAGCACTGCCAATCGTGGCCCTTATGGGATTTCTGATCGGTGTCGTACTGGCCTTTCAGGGCGCGACCCAACTGAAGCAATTTGGAGCTGAGATATTCGTGGTCGAGCTGATCTCGATCTCGGTTCTGCGTGAACTGGGCATATTGCTGACGGCTATAATCGTTGCCGGGCGCTCGGGTTCTGCATTCACCGCATCTATCGGTTCGATGAAAGTGCAGGAAGAAATCGACGCAATGCGAACGCTGGGTCTGGACCCGATCGAAGTTCTGGTCATTCCCCGCGTTTTGGCCTTGTTGATCATGCTGCCCATACTGGGATTTGTCGCCGATATCGCGGGTCTGTTTGGTGGCGCATTGATGAGCTGGATCGACCTGGGGGTAAGCCCCGGCATGTTTCTTACTCGCTTGAAGGAAAACACCGACGTCTGGCAATTGGCGGTCGGTCTTATCAAAGCTCCGTTCTTTGCGCTCGTTATTGGCGTTATTGCCTGCTGGCAGGCAATGCAGGTCAAAGGGTCCGCCCAAAGTGTCGGTCAACGTACGACAGCATCAGTTGTTCAATCCATTTTCATGGTGATCGCAATCGACGCTTTGTTTTCGATCTTCTTCTCAGAGATCGGAATATGACATGACCGGGGATACACCACAGCCATCAGTCGCCACAACTACAGACCGTGAGGCTGTCATTCGTGTAAGCGGGCTCCGAACTCAGTTCGGTACCCAGGTGGTACACGAAAACCTGAATCTTGATGTCTGGAAGGGAGAAGTTCTGGGAATCGTTGGCGGGTCGGGCACCGGTAAATCCGTATTACTCAGAACTATCGTAGGGCTGAACAAACCCGCCGCCGGAGAAATCGAAGTGCTGGGCGTCGATGTTCTGAATGGCCCAGAGGATGACCGCCGCAGGATCGAACGCCGCTGGGGTGTTGCCTTTCAGGACGGGGCACTGTTTTCGTCACTGACCGTGCTGCAAAACGTGATGGCTCCGTTGCGGGAACACACAGGTCTCAGCGAAAAACTAATGGAGTCTCTGGGTGCGTTGAAGATCAGCCTCGTGGGACTGCCACAGCTGAGTTGCGGCAAGTTTCCGTCAGAACTGTCGGGTGGCATGCGCAAGCGCGCTGCGCTGGCTCGGGCGCTGGCCCTTGACCCCGAGATCGTTTTTCTGGACGAACCAACCGCAGGATTGGACCCGATCGGCGCAGCCGCGTATGATGAACTGATCGGTGAGTTACAGCAGGCACTTGGGTTGACCGTTTTCATGGTCACCCATGATCTGGACAGTCTTTACGCGATCTGCGACCGCGTTGCAGTGCTTGCAGAAAAGCGCGTACTGGTTGAAGGTCCGATTGAGGACATGACCAAGGTCGACCATCCTTGGGTACAGGAATACTTCACAGGCCCCCGCGCCCGCGCGGCGCAACAGAAGGGGCAAAACAGGTAAAGGCAATGGAAACCCGGGCGAACTACATCCTGATCGGCGCGTTTACTCTTGCAGGGTTGCTGGGCGCATTCGGCTTTTTCCTGTGGCTCGCCAAGTTTGAGATCACGCGCCAATACGCTTATTACGATGTACTATTTGACAATGTCGCAGGTCTGTCGGCAGCCAGCGGCGTGAACTTCAACGGCCTGCCGGTCGGGCAGGTCGTTTCCTTGCAACTGGATGATAATGATCCGTCAAAGGTTCGCGTGCGGATCGAAGTGGACGCAGACATTCCGATAACCAATGATACAATCGCACAGCTTCAGTCACTTGGTGTGACTGGTGTTGGTTATGTCGAACTGACAGGGGGGTCCGCTAACGCCGAACGATTGCCACAAAAGAGCATTATCAAGAGCAAACGAAGCACAATTCAATCCCTGTTCGAAGGCGCGCCAAAAGTTCTGGATGAAGCCGTAACGCTTTTGGAGAACCTGAACAAAGTCGTCGATGATAAAAACCGGGAAGCTGTGAGCGGTATTCTGGACAATCTCGCTTCGGCCACAGGTAAACTGGACAATACACTGACAAGTTTTGAATCCGTGGCAAATGACATCGGCAGCGCTGCGCAGGATATTGGCGCGTTTTCAAAGCGGCTGGACCCACTGATCGAAACTGCTCAAACAACGCTCGAAACCGGTACGGAAACATTGGAAGCCGTCAAAACGGCTTCCGGGTCCGCCAAGACCGCGCTGGACGAAGCTAAAACAACTCTTCAGACGGCGGACCGCATTTTGCAGCAGGACGTGAAGCCTTTCATCGAGCGAGGCTCGCAACTGGCTGAACGGTTGACCGTTTTGTCTGATGAAGGCAGCGTTACCCTTGGAATTTTGAACGAAACCGTTCTGAACGCCAATACGGCGCTTGGCTCGATTACTACGGCGATGGAGTCCGCCAAGGGGGCGCTGGCTTCGGCAGAATCCGCTTTTGACTCTGCAAATCGTGTCATGGAGGAAGACGTGGCACCTGTTGCGGAAGATGTCCGGAAGGCGGCCAATCAGGTGACCGAAACCGTCGCGGGCATAACGGAAAAGATCGATCAGATCTCGGATGACGTCCTGAGCGCGTCAAATTCCGCGTCCGAATTGCTGGGAACCATCGACGACATCGTGCAGAGCAACCGCCGACAAGTGTCAGACTTCCTGCGTGTCGGGTTGCCTCAGTTTGTTCGTTTTATCGAAGAATCCCAGCGTCTTGTTATCAGTCTGGATCGCCTCGTAGACAAAGTTGAACGCGATCCGGCACGTTTCCTTCTGGGCACCCAAGCATCGGAGTTCCGTCAATGATCAAGCCTGCACTTGCAATGCTGATGGTCGTGTTGTTTGGCGGCTGTGCTGGTCTGGGCACGTTGAAACAAGCGGCGAAACCGAATGACTTGTATCTGCTGACCCCTAAAAGCACTTTTTCCTCAGCGCTGCCCAGGATTGAAAAGCAGATCGTCGTTCAGGAACCGACGGCAACTGCCGCAGTGAACACGGATCAGATTGCCATTCAACCTACCGCGTTGCAGGTTCAATATTTGCCCCGCGCCCGCTGGGTGGATCGCGCGCCCTTGATCGTTCAAACCCTATTGGTCGAAAGCTTTGAGAACTCGGGCAAAGTCGCAGCTGTTGGACGCTCAACCGTTGGTCTGCGAGCCGATTACGTAATTGCCCCGGACCTTCGAGAGTTTCAGGGGGTCGTGATCGAAGACACCGAGAATGGAACCAAAATTCGCGTCGAAGTTCGTATTAACATCAAGGTGATCGACGAATACGAAGACAAGATCATTGCGTCCAGCTCGTTCCAGGAAAACGTCGTGGCGGCAAGCGATCAGACACCCGATCTGATCAACGCGTTTGATCTGGCTTTGGGGCGCGCGATGCGAGATTCTGTAGAATGGAGCATTCGCAAGATCAATACCCACGTGGCAAACAACCCGCGATCCATTCCCAGATAACGAAAGCCGCATAAGACGGTGGAAAAAGCGGGCAATTACAGACGCGCTTTCACATGACCAAACATTGCTCTACCCAATGTGGTTTTCAGAATTGTGCAGCCGAAGCTCGGTTCCAATCATCTGCAAATTCTTCGGGAATGTCGTCCTTTAACAAGGCGCCATCCTCCAGATAGGTATAAAGTTCGGCATAGCTGCGCTCATGCTCGTCCGCAGTGCGGCGCAAGATATCACGGGGATGTAACTCGGATGCTTTTTCCTTGCCCATGGCGCCCAAAAGCTCGCGGAAACTTTCCAGCGTGGCATCGTGATAGCGATGAACACGCCGACGTTTCTGCGGCACATTCACGGCGCGCCCGCGGATGGGATCTTGTGTAGCCACCCCTGATGGGCAACGGTTTGTGTTGCAATGCAATGCCTGGATGCAACCAACCGCAAACATCATCGCGCGCGCCGAGTTGCACATGTCTGCACCAAGCGCCAACTTCTCGACCATGTCATAACCGGTCGCCACTTTGCCGGAGCAGATGATCCGAATCTTGTCACGCACTCCGACACCGCGCAAACAGTTGCTGACAAAGATCAAGGCTTCGTTCAGGGGCATACCCAACCGGTTGGTAAATTCCACCGGGGCTGCGCCTGTGCCCCCTTCTGCCCCGTCAATCGTGATGAAATCCGGCAAGATACCCGTTTCAAGCATTGCTTTGCAGATCGCCATGAACTCGGACGGCCTGCCGATGCACAGTTTGAAACCGACAGGTTTGCCACCTGACATTTCCCGCAGGTGCTGGACAAAATGCATCAAACCCGTGGGCCCATCGAATGCGCTGTGGGTGGGCGGAGAAATCACATCCTGATGTTCTGGCACACCACGTATCTCGGCAATCTCAGCATCAACTTTGGCAGCAGGCAGAACACCGCCATGGGCGGGCTTTGCACCTTGTGACAGCTTGATCTCAATAGCCTTGACCACGTCCTTTCTTGCCTTTTCGGCAAACTTGTCCTTGTCAAATCCACCAGCCGGGGTCCGGCACCCGAAATAACCCGTCCCGATCTGCCAGATGATGTCTCCGCCTTCAGCCAGGTGATGCGGTGACAGACCGCCCTCTCCGGTGTTATGCGCGAACCCCCCATCCTTGGCTCCTCCGTTCAGCGCGCGGATGGCGTTGGCGCTGAGCGCGCCAAAGCTCATGGCAGACACATTAAGACGCGAGGCGCTGTATGGTTGCGTACATTGTGGACCGCCCAGCAATATGCGTTCTTCACTTTTGTCTACATGTTTGGGGGCAAGTGAGTGGTTGGCGCGATGATACCCGGTTTCGGTAATGTCGTATTGCGTGCCGAACGCCTGTGTGTCCACCTGCCCCTTGGCCCGAGAATAAACCAGCCCTCGGACAATTCTGTTGAAAGGCCGTCCACTTTCGTTGGTTTCCACGAAGTATTGGCGAATTTCCGGACTTACAAATTCCAACATGTACCGGAAATGGCCAAGAACCGGATAGTTGTTCAGGACGTTGTGCCTGGTCGTCAAAACATCATAAAGACCGATGATCGCGTACGGCACCAAAATGATCAGAAGCCAATGGGCAGGCGACCAGAAGAACCCAAGGATCAGAACCACTGGCAGACAGACACAGCTTAGAAAAAAGAAAATTCTGCGTACAATCATGTTCCAAACTCCTTGTGTTTTTATCGGGCTGATGAGCCATGCTGTCAGAACTCAACGTGAAACAGATTGAAATTTTATTTCAAGTGTCAGCGGTAAAATGTCTGCATAGGGACGAAAACGTGAAATCGTGTTACGAACCGCCCAAATGTTGAACCCAGTGCATCCAGCGGATAAATCACGCGAACCGGACGACAAAGGGCCGATCCTTGCCAAGTACACAATCCTATCTCTTGCGTGAACGAAAAAGCGTGATGTTTCTGTCCGTCTTCGTCGGTGGGGCGCTTGGGTCGTTGATGCGTGAGGCGTTTGCACTAGAAATCCCCGGCCTCAGCTTTCTAACTTCGACTTTCGGCATCAACGTGATCGCCTGTTTTGTTCTGGGCTGGCTGTATTCCGTGCGCCATAAGGTGCACGCGCATGTTCTGCATCTTAGCGCCGTTGGATTTTGCGGCGGATTGTCGACCTTCTCATCTTTTGTTGCTGATCTTGAACGTATGGCCGAAGGCGGCCTATGGGTAACGTCCCTGGCAATCGGGCTGGAAGTTTCATTTGGCCTTGCGGCCGCGCTGATTGGCGAAAGCCTTGGTCGTCATTTTCACTCTGAAAAGTCGCCGTCATGAGCGAATTGTATCTTCATTCCATGTTCGCGTTGGGTGGAGGTCTGGGGGCCGTGATGCGCCATTGGCTGGCGCTGAAAATTCGGCACGACTTGCCACTAGCAACCTTGCTCGTAAACGTGTTGGGCAGCTTGTTGCTTGGGATCTGGGTGGGGTATTTGGGAGGTCCTGTAGACATAGCCGAGGACCAAAAACGTCTTGTTTTCGGGTTTTGCGGCGGTTTTACAACCTTCTCCAGCTTTGCCTACCAATCGCTCGAGCTTCACCGCGAACGCACAATGTTTTTGGCAGCAGGCAATATTCTGATCAGCCTTGCTCTGTGCTGGTTCGCTTTCTGGCTTGGCCTGCTGTTAACGCGCTGAAGCGCACCAAGCTGGGCAACAAACTCGAACACTGATTTGCTTTTCTTTCCGACCAACGTTGGGTCCCAAGCCACGCCAACGCTCTGACAAATAAAGAGTTTGAAAAGACTTATTGCATTAAGCTGAACTGCATCGAGTGTTCTGGTGTGTGAGCAATGGCCTGTGTCCTTTACCCGGACATGGGCCATTTCTTAATCGGATCAGACCCCATAACGGGCAAGAAACATATCCACGGCTTGTGTCGCCACTTCGGTGATTTCTTCTTTGCTGAACGAATTCTGAATTCCAAATGCGGCCCGGGTCCAGATTCTTACCTTGCAAAGCTCGGAGAACTGCTCAGCCGCGATATAAACATCTTCAATCGCCAACTCACCTTTGGCCACGGCTTTTTCAAGATATTCCGCCATTTGACGCTGGCCATTTTGCGGCCCCGCTTCGTAAAATGCGCGGCCAAGTTCCGGAAACCGGTCCCGTTCGGCAACACAAATCCGGAAAACTTGCTGCGCGAAATCTGAAACCAGAAACGCCGTCAATTGTGTGGCCGCGATCATCAGCACGTCGCGGGCGGGTTTGGTCTCGTCAATCATCGCGATGATCCGTTCAGCCATCAGGCAGCATTCCGTTTGCGCAACTTCCATGAACAAAAGACGCTTGTCCGGGAAATAGCTGTACAAGGTTGCTTTTGATACTCCAGCCGCGCGGGCAATATCATCCACGCTTGCGCCCTCGAATCCATCCGCCATGAAAACCTCTCGGGCCCCGCGCAAAACCTGATCGAACTTTCGGCCTGTGCGCAGGATGGTGGCGGTCTGGGTCATGTCATCTCCTCGAGCAATACCTGATACAGTTTATAAACCGTTCGGTTCAGGTACAAGGATTCTCGTATTTCTCTAATATCTGACAATGCTCTAATTGTGCCGCAGGTCTCTTGCGACAGTTTCAAACCGTGTTAGGACTTGGCCCATGGCCGATATCTTTTTGCGTACACTTCCCTTTTTTGCGATCATCGGCCTTGGCTTTTGGGCTGGGCGCACACGGTTCTTTACGGCCGAAGCAACCGCATATCTGACCAAGTTCGTATTCTTCTTCGCACTATCGGCAATGCTTTTTCGATTTGCGGCGACCCTGCCCTTTGCAGAGATTTTTAACGCAAGACTGATCTTCGGTTACCTCATAGGCACCGCCGCTGTTTATGGCATAGCCACTTGCGTAGCGTGGATTCGCAGCCTTGATGTGCCGACTTCGGCGGTTGAAGCACAGTGCGCTGCCATTGGAAACGTTGGCTTTCTTGGCCTGCCAATGCTCGCGGTGCTGTTCACCGAAGCAGCTATTGGCCCGGTCATGCTGGTTCTGACCGTAGATCTGGTTGTATTCTCGTCTCTGATCGTGATCCTGATCAACGGTGGGCGTGACGGAAGGCTGACGCCAGCCACTTTCAAACTGATTGGAATGGGTCTGCTCAAGAACCCGATGATTGTCTCGATCTCTGCCGGGCTCGTCTGGTCATCCCTGCAAATCCCGGTTCCCGATCCGCTGAACAGCTTTCTGGCCATTCTCGGTGGTGCCGCTACCCCCGGAGCGCTTTTTGCAATCGGCGCGTCCCTGACTGGCAAATCCGCAGAAAGAATTCAGATCGCAGCCTGGTTGAGTTTCTGCAAGCTGGTGCTCCACCCGCTTTTCGTGGCAATCGCCCTGATCTGGCTGATCCCGGTCGAAACATTCCCGGCAAGCATTGCAATTGCGGCGTCCGCTCTGCCCGTAGCAGGAAATGTCTATATGTTGGCCGCGCATTACGGCATTGCCCCACAGCGTGCCTCGGCTGCTATTTTGCTGTCGACGCTCGTCAGCATTGTAACAATACCGCTTGTTATTGCGACTCTAGGAACTCCCTGACCTTCACCTTTTTAAAAATACTCACACCAAAGGCACTCGGACTTTACGCCGGGTCCGTGGATCGTTAGCCATGTTGCGACTCTAGAATAAGGACGATGCCTGATGGAAACCCTTTCGGAAAATGCCTGTTTCGGCGGAGTGCAAGGCGTGTATCGCCATGCTTCGTCGACATGCCAATGCGACATGACGTTTGGCCTTTTTCTTCCGGCCGAGGCGAAAGATGGCCCGGTTCCGATCTTGTGGTATCTTTCTGGTCTGACCTGCACCCATGAAAACGCGATGACAAAAGCCGGCGCACAAGCTTGGGCTGCGGAACAAGGCATTGCAGTGGTATTTCCCGACACTTCGCCACGCGGTGAAAGTGTTGCGGATCACGACGACTACGATTTGGGTCAGGGCGCTGGGTTCTACGTGAACGCCACGCAGGAGCCCTGGGCACCGCATTTCCGGATGTGGGACTACATTGCCGACGAATTGCCTACCCTGCTGTTCGAAAGCTTTGCCATCGATAGCGAACGTCAGGCCATTACGGGTCATTCCATGGGCGGGCATGGTGCATTGACGTTGGCCATGAACCTTCCAGGACGGTACCGCTCGGTTTCGGCCTTCGCACCCATCGCGAACCCGACAGGCGCTGACTGGGGGCGCAAACAGCTGGGCGCGTATCTGGGGGGTGATGAATCCCTTTGGGCCAAACACGATGCTTCCCTGTTAATGAAAGAAACCGGTTTCGACGGCCCCATCCTGATCGATACGGGCACCAATGATCAGTTCATGGACCTGCTGCGCCCCGAAGCGCTTGCCCAAGCCATCGCTGAGCGTCGCCAGCAAGCAACCATCCGCCTCCAGCCGGGGTACGACCATTCATATTTCTTTGTATCTACCTTCATGGAAAATCACATCGTTTTCCACGCCGAAGCGCTGTACGGAGACTGAGGTATGAGCAAATACGATTATGATCTGGTCATCATCGGTTCCGGGCCTTCGGGGCGTTCTGCAGCCATTCAGGCTGGCAAGCTCAAGCGACGGGTTCTGGTGATCGACCGTAAAGACCGTTTTGGTGGGGTGTCCGTTCACACGGGCACTATCCCATCCAAGACATTGCGCGAAACAGTTCTGAATTTGTCCGGTTGGCGCGAGCGCAGTTTTTATGGCCGTTCCTATCGGGTCAAGGACCAGATCCGCGCCGAAGATCTGAAAGCCCGCCTGCACATGACCCTCGATCACGAGGTCGATGTGTTGGAACATCAGTTCAACCGGAACCACGTCGATACTCTGGACGGTTTAGCCAAGTTCGTCGGGCCACATGAAGTGGAAGTCGCCACCGATGCCGGAGAGACCACACGTGTAACGGCCGCCAAGTTTTTGATTGCGACAGGAACCAAGACCTACCGCCCCGATTATGTTCCGTTCAACGGCAAGACCGTGGTCGATGGCGACGAGTTTCTGGAAATGGCGGAAATCCCGCGTTCACTGGTTGTTATCGGTGCCGGGGTCATTGGGGTCGAATACGCCACGATGTTCTCGGCACTGGACGTTCGGGTGACGCTGATCGAGCCGCGGGATACGTTTCTGGACTTCATCGATAGCCGCTTGATTCATGATTTCACCCATCAAATCCGCGAAAACGGTGTTGATCTGAGGTTGGGATCGGCTGTCGAAAAGATTGAAGATGCGGGCGAGCATGTGGAAGTGACCCTTGAAAACGGGCGCCACGTGCGGGCGGAAATGCTGCTGTTTGCAGCCGGGCGCATGGGCGCAACATCGAAACTCAATCTGGATTCAGTTGGACTGGAAACCGATCACCGCAATCGGATCAAGGTAGACCGCAAGACATATCAGACCGCGGTTCCGCATATCTACGCGACCGGGGATGTGATCGGTCACCCTTCGCTGGCCTCGACTTCATTACAGCAAGGGCGTGTGGCTGCCTGCCATGCGCTCGAGACACCTACACTGCCGGAAAGCCCGTGGTACCCATATGGTATCTACTCGGTTCCCGAAATTTCCACCTGCGGCATGTCCGAGGAAGAACTTCAGGAACGTGGCATTCCGTATGAGGTCGGCGTGGCCCGATTCCGCGAAACCTCGCGCGGGCATATCATGGGGCTGGAACACGGCATGCTGAAGATGCTGTTTTCGCTGAAGACCCGCCGTGTCTTGGGTGTGCAGATTGTGGGCGAAGGTGCGACTGAACTGATCCACATCGCTCAGGCGGTGCTTAACCTGAAGGGCACTGTCGATTACTTCGTTCAGAACACGTTCAACTATCCAACTCTGGCCGAGGCTTACAAGATCGCCGGGCTGGATGCTTTCAACCGGATGCCGATCCCGGAGGAATTCAAGGTGCGGAAGAAACCTGCAGAACCGGAGGAAAAAGAGGCCAAAAAGGCGTGACAACGCTCTATGTCGATGGCGATGCCTGCCCTGTAAAGGCCGAGGCCGAACGGGTTGCTACGCGACACAAGGTGCCTATGGCACTGGTGTCGAATGGCGGTCTTCGAACGTCAGCAAACCCGCTTGTACAGGTCATCGTGGTCTCGGAAGGTGCTGATGAAGCGGACAAATGGATTGCAGAGCGCTGTGGCGCAGGGGATGTAGTTGTTACCTCCGATATCCCTCTGGCCGCGAAATGCGTCGCAGCGGGTGCCCAAGTTTTGCGCCCGAACGGCGAAGCTTTTACGGCAGCGAACATAGGCCAGCAATTGGCAATGCGTGATTTGATGGCTGACCTGCGGGCCGCCAATCCGCTGGGGGCCGGAGGCGGCGGCCGACCATTCAGCAAAGCAGATCGTTCAAGGTTTCTGGATGCGTTAGAGCGGGAACTTCGCGCTGCGACCCGAGGGTAAGTGCAATCACCAGCAAGCTAAAATGCGAGCCTGCAACCAGAAACGCCCGTTTACAAGCCCGCTGAAAGAACGCAGGCTGCGAAAGACTTCTGATCAGGCTATTCGCAAACGGAGACCGAATTATGAAAGTACAGGGTGCTCATTACCGGTCAATTTGGTGGGACAAATCGGCAGGTGAGGTTCGGATTATCGACCAGCGATGGCTGCCCCATGACTTTCGGGTGGTTACCCTGAAAACGCTGGATGAATTTGCGACAGCGATCCGCGACATGTGGGTCAGGGGTGCGCCACTGATTGGTGCAACAGCCGCGTTTGGAATTGCCGAACAGATGTCCCGTGACAGCTCTGACGCTTCGTTCGACGCCGCATATGACGTATTGCACGCGACCCGGCCAACGGCTATCAACCTGCGATGGGCTTTAGACAGATGCCGCGACGCGCTGATGCCACTTGCCCCAAGTGATCGCGCTGAACGGGCCTGGGCACTGGCACAGGAAGTTGCAGACGAAGATGTCGAGATCAATGCATCGATAGGTCGCCATGGGCTGCAACTGATCAAAGATATTGCAGCCCGAAAGCCTGCAGGTGAACCGGTGCGGCTATTGACGCATTGCAACGCCGGATGGCTGGCAACGGTGGATTGGGGAACGGCGACAAGCCCAATGTATCATGCGCATGACGCGGGCATTCCGCTTCATGTCTGGGTGGATGAGACCCGACCGCGTAATCAGGGGGCGCTGACATCCTGGGAGCTTGGTGAACACGGCATTCCCCATCGTTACATCGTGGACAATGCAGGCGGTCACCTGATGCAACATGGTTTGGTTGACGCGGTCATCACCGGTACAGACCGGACTACGGCACAAGGCGATGTCTGCAATAAAATCGGCACCTACCTGAAGGCTTTGGCGGCGCGGGACAACGGGGTTCCGTTTTTTGTCGCCCTGCCCTCACCTACGATTGACTGGATGGTTCGGGATGGAGTGTCGGAAATACCGATCGAGGAACGTGATACAAAAGAAGTGACCCATGTCATGGGCGTGGACGGCCAAGGGGATATTGCCGATGTTCGCGTCACCCCGAACGGTACGGAGGGTGGCAATCCTGCCTTTGATGTCACACCAAACCGGCTGGTGACCGGGCTTATCACCGAGCGTGGCGTCTGTGCCGCCTCTGCCGAAGGCCTTGCCGGATTGTTTCCGGACCGAGCCGGCTAGATTTACACCCCACGCGGCATGACCGCTGGCACGCTCACATAGGTCGAGAGCGAAACGTCACCTCAGGCAGGGACTGCCAGACGGTTCTCTCGGATCGGTAGATGAACGATGGCGCTGAAAGCCCCTATTGCCACACCGATCCACCAGACAAGGGCATAGTCACCATATTGGTCATACATACGTCCCCCCAGCCAGACGCCCAGGAAACTGCCAACCTGATGGCTGAAGAAGATTATGCCATAGAGTGTTCCCATGTAACGCAGACCATAGAGGTGCGCGACAAGACCCGACGTAAGCGGAACGGTGGCCAGCCAAAGTGACCCCATCACCAGCGAGAATGTAATAACGGACAACGGCGTTATCGGGAAAATGATGAACAACGCCGCAGCAAGCGTCCGACCGGCATAGACCGAGGCCAGCAGATATTTCTTGGGAAAATGATTGCCAGCCCAGCCCGCCAAAAGGGTCCCGGCGATATTGGCCAAACCAATCAGTGAAATCGATACCGCGCCAAGTGCGGACGTGGATGTGATGCCGATGGAATGCAGCACGCTGCCGGGTTGGATCGGGCCGCACATTTCGGTCACGAATGCGGGGAAGTGAGCCGTGATAAATCCCAGCTGGTAACCGCAGCTGAAAAATCCAATAAATATCAAAGCGTAAGAGGGGTCTCGGAACGCCTTGCCCAGAATTTCGCCCATGCTTTCTTGCAACGCTGCCTTTGAACCTAGCTGAGGCGCCCGCATGAAGGGCAAGGTCAATACAAGCGCTAGAATCGCAGCCGCAAACACGACGAAGACCTGTTGCCAGGGCAGGAATGACAGCAACCACTCAGCTGCCGGCGCGCCCAAAACCTGTCCGAAACTGCCCGCCGCTGTAACGACGGCCAGCGACATGGACCGATTTTCATCAGAGGACGCGCGACCGACCACAGCCAAAACCACGCCGAACCCGGTTCCGGCAATGCCAAACCCCACCAGCCACGCATAAACCTGATGCTCAAGCGGTGTGACGGACCAGGCCGACAGAACCAGACCAGCAGCATAGGTCAAGGCACCGAGGACAATGGCCTTTCGGTCTCCTACTTTCTCAGCGATAGCTGCAAAGATCGGTTGACCGATGCCCCAAGCCAGATTCTGGATGGCGATCGCCAATGAGAAATCCGTGCGCAGCCAGCCAAATTCGCTGGCAATCGGAATCTGAAACACGCCGAAAGACGCGCGCACGGCAAAACTGACCGTTATGATGATGCATCCAACGAACAGGATCGGGTTCAACATGCGGGTGGATTGCGGCATAGCGACCTCGGGTAGTTTGGTCCGACGGACCGTACTGCATTTACGGATCGCGTCAATTCAACAGATTTGCGGTCACGGATAAGCAATTTTGATACGTCAGGGAAATGGCATCTTTTCAACGCGCTGGGTCACGGGTAAGGCTCTGGGTCATGACGGATCTGATTTCGCTTTACGAAGCCCGCGTTGCGGATGGAACTCTGACGCGCGACGACGCTCAAGAAGCCGTTTTGCCCCAGTTTGATCGCATCCGCGCGGCACTGGCCGAGCCGGTAAAACGAGGGTTTTTCCGCAAGGCTCCGCCAACGCCCAAAGGCCTGTACCTGTGGGGCGGCGTCGGACGCGGCAAATCGATGCTGATGGACATGTTCGTCGACACGCTGGGTGAAATCCCCGCACGGCGCGTTCACTTTCATGCCTTCATGCAGGAAATCCATGCCGGAATGCACAAGGCCCGAAAAGAGAACGTCGAAGATGCTCTGGCACCTGTGGCGAGAGAGGTTGTGAAATCCGTCCGCCTGCTGGCCTTCGACGAGATGCAGATCACTGACATTACGGATGCGATGATCGTTGGCCGCTTGTTTGACCTGCTGCACGAGGGTGGCGTTGTTGTTGTGACCACGTCGAACAGGCATCCGGACGAGCTGTATAAGGATGGGTTGAACCGGCAATTATTCTTGCCTTTTATTGCCCATATCAAAGACCAGTTGCAGGTATGGGAACTGGTATCGCCCACGGATTACCGTCAGAACAGACTAGAGGGTGCTCCGGTCTATTTTACACCCATCGGGCCCGAAGCGCGGCAGAAAATACGGGATGTCTGGAAAGATCTTGCAGGCGGTCCTGCCGATCCGTTGATATTGCAGGTCAAAGGCCGCGCTGTCGAACTGCCCGCATTTCGCAATGGTGTTGCACGGGCTTCGTTCTATGACCTGTGCGGCCGGATGCTGGGACCGGCAGACTATCTGGCTATCGCAGAAGCAATTAAAGTGCTGGTGCTTGAGGACATCCCCCGTCTGTCGAGAAATAACTTCAACGAAGCCAAGCGCTTTGTCATCCTGATTGATGCGCTCTACGAGGCAAAAGTTCGGTTGATCTGCTCGGCTGCGGCAGAGCCCGAGATGTTGTATGTCGAAGGTGAAGGCACCTTTGAGTTTGAGCGTACTGCGTCGCGCCTGCGGGAAATGCAGGACCAGAACTGGGGGAAGTAGGGGGCTCTGCCCCCGTCGCGCTGCGCACGCCTCCCCCGGAGTATTTGCGAAAAGATGAAGCTTAACCGTTTTCTCGCAGGATGTTTCCGGCAAGATAAAGGGAGCCGCAGATCAGGACACGCGCCTGTGGGTCTTGATCCGTGATTGCCTTCAACGCATCCGAAACGCTTGCAGCGACCGAAGAGGGCAAGCCAACTTTGGCGGCGGCGGCGGCGGTTTCATCGGCGCTGAGCGTGGCCGCCTCGCCCGGTATGGAGACGGCAGTCAGACTTGCAACCTGTCTGGACAGTGGCGCGAGATACCCAGTCACGTCTTTCGTGTTGAGCATACCGCAGATTAAATGCGTGGGACGTTTCGGCATTTTCGCCAGCACATCGGCCAGCGCGATACCTGCGGCCGCGTTATGCCCTCCATCCAGCCACAGTTCGACCTGAGGGGCTTGCTCGGTCAGCGGGCCGGTTTTGAGACGTTGCATACGCGCAGGCCAATCGGCATTGGATACGGCAGCCTCGTAGGCCGCGTCACCCATTGAAAGATGACGCAGAACCGCTAAGGCGGCACCGGCATTCTGGAACTGATGTGCACCCAGCAGGTTGGGTAGCGGCAGATCACGCAGCCCGGTTTCGTCCTGATAGATCAAGCGCCCGTTTTCTTCATGAACGTGCCAATGCTGGCCATGTACAAGCAGCGGTGCGCCCAACCGGGCGGCTGTGTACTCGATCACCTCCAGCGCCTCGTCTTCTTGCGGGCCGACGATGCATGGCACACCAGGTTTGATAATGCCCGCCTTTTCGGCGGCAATCTTTCCCAGGGTGTCGCCCAGATACTGTTCATGATCGATTGAAACCGGCGTAATGACTGTCACCGCCGGTTCATCAATCACATTTGTCGCGTCAAGCCGTCCGCCCAGACCGACCTCGAGCAGAGTGTAATCTGCTTTGCAGCGAGAGAAGGCCAGCAAGGCGGCGCAGGTTGTGATCTCGAAATACGTGATGTTCTCGCCGCCATTCGCCGCGTAGCACTCATCCAGAACCGCGGTCAGGCCGGGTTCCGAAATCAGTTCGCCCGCCAACCGGATACGTTCGTGAAATCGCGCTAGATGGGGCGAAGTGTAGGCATGAACGGAACGCCCTGCCCCTTCCAAGCCCGCCCGGATCATGGCCTGGGTCGAGCCTTTACCGTTGGTTCCGGCAATATGGATAACTGGAGGCAGCTTGAGCTGCGGGTTGTCCAAAGCGGCCAGCAATCGCCAGACGCGGTCCAAGGTCAAATCAATGATCTTGGGGTGCAGCGCCATCATCCGGTCGAGTATGGCGTCAGATGTCTTGGTGTTCATTTTTTTCCGGTCTCTTCGGCCTGCGCGACCTTGGCCGTTTCATCCGGGATCGGTGCTGGCAGATCACCTTTGATCGCCGGCGGTTGGTTCATCAGCATCCGGGTGATGGTGATCAGTTCGTCGCGCATCTCGGTACGTTTGGTGACACGGTCCAGCATCCCGTGATCCAGCAGGTACTCGGCCCGCTGGAAGCCGTCGGGCAACTTTTCGCGAATCGTCTGCTCGATAACTCGGGGACCGGCAAAGCAGATCAACGCGTTCGGTTCAGAGATGTGGACATCGCCCAACATCGCATATGACGCCGTCACACCACCGGTGGTGGGATGGGTCAGCACAACGATATAGGGCAAATTCGCTTCTTTCAGCATTTCGACGGCTACGGTTGTGCGCGGCATTTGCATCAGGCTGAGTATGCCTTCCTGCATCCGCGCACCACCAGCTGCCGAGAACAGGATCAGTGGGCGCTTTAGCTTAACCGCTTCTTGAGCGGCCGCGATGATCGCGTTGCCTACATACATGCCCATTGATCCGCCCATGAAGGAAAAATCCTGCGCTGCTGCAACGATAGGCGTGCGCCCGATTTCTCCTTTGACAACCAGCATCGCCTCTTTTTCGCCGGTCTTTTTCTGCGCCGCTCGCATACGCTCGGGATATTTCTTCTGGTCGCGGAAATGCAAGGGATCGTCTTTGGGGGCTGGCACTGCAACCTCAGTGAAAATACCGCCGTCGAACAGGTGATTGAATCGCTCGCGTGGGGTAATCGCCATGTGATGGTCACATTGGGTACAGACGTTCTGATTTTCCGCAAGTTCACGATGAAACAGCATCGTTCCGCACTCGTCACATTTCTGCCAGAGGTTTTCGGGCACTTCGCGGCGAGAGAAGATCGAGTTGATCCGGGGGCGGACGTAGTTTGTGATCCAGTTCATGTCGGAACCTTGGCTTGTGCGGTGTTGACGTCAAATAAGACGCCACGGGAAGAAATGCAATCAACGCCTGAGCGCAAGCCGCGCTGCCAGCCAGCATACGAACATCACAGCCAAATCCACCATCAGCCAGGGACGAAGCCGTTCGGCGTCAGATGCATCGAAGGGAAGCGAGAAAAGCGCCAGCCCACTCAAGTTATCTGGCAAAGAAATGAACAATAATGCGATGATGTTATTGAAGAAATGCAAGGCGATAGCTGGCCCCAATGTGCCTGATCGCGCTGTGAGATCGGATGCAAACAACCCAAATATTAATGCCCAAAGCACAAACAGAATTGCATTTTCTCCTTCCAGTTCCGGTGTGTAGTGGCCGGCGGCAAACAAAACAGACGGAACCCCCATCCAAATGACGGGCGATTGAAACCTGGCTGCAAGAGCTTGCTGAATGTACCCTCGAAACAGAACTTCTTCGGCGCTGGTCTGAATCAGGACAACCAATACCGAGACCGGAAGCAACAAGAGCCAAGTTGAAAATGGCAGATTCTTTGACAGAGATTCCCCCAAGCCGTAGGGCGGCAGCAAGACACCGACGGCGCCCAAGATAAGCAGGGCTTTCAGCACTTTCAGAAATTGGGCCGCAACCAGACCCCGTTGGCCAAAAATTGATCGCAAAGATCGGTGCTGAAGCTGACGCGCGGCCACTGCCACGCCAAGAATGATGAACCCGAAACTGGCCAGCATCAGAAGCAGCGCCAAAGGTGTGTTGCCTTGCAAAAGTTCCTGACCCCACTTCGCTGGGCCCAACCCCGTGATCACGGTAAAAAACACCAGGTTCAAAACGCTGACCAGCGCGGCGATCAATGCCAGCCCCAGCAAAAGACGCCAGAGTTCGGGTCTGGCGCGGGCTGTTTCGACCAAACGCGCATGAGCCGAATACGCTCTAGGCATTCTTACCAATACCTTCCTGCGCCGTTTCATCTGTCACGGGCGGAAACATGTCTTCGGCGTTCTGGGTCACGCTGATCCTGTTCGAGAGCGTCGTCAGATACCCTGCAACCGTCTGCAGCAACTGCATAGCGACCGAAGCATCGCTTTCAACAACGGCACGCAGCTCTTCTGCGCCGATACGCAAGAAGCTGCTATCTTCCGTCGCGACCAGATCCAGCTGCCGTGGTTCCCCTGTAATGATGGACAGGTCGCCGATGAGCCGTCCGGGTTCTATGATCGAGATTGTCCGTTTCGTTCCATCCTCGTTGGACCAATCCAGTTTGGCCTGTCCTGAAATGCACAAATAGGCCGCATCCGGCGCCTGACCGCGGGAAAAGATGACTTGTCCGGCGCTGGCCTCGTACCATTGCGCCGAAAACGCCAGCAGCCGCTGGTTTCGGCCATCCAAGCCAGAAAACAGCTGCGTTGCTGACAGGATCTCGAGTTTCCGGCTCAGATCGTCCGAAGTGCTGTCCTCATGCGCTGGCCTGCTCCGCGAGACGCCGTCGATCCGTCCATCCTTTATTTCTACAAACAAGTCATAGGCTTCGGGGTGCGCAAAATGATCCTCCATGAAAATCATGATGGAATCGGGCAGCAACTCCCGCAGTTTCAGGCGCGTGCGCAACCGGCTTTCCGAGTCGTGGCTGGCCAACGCCTTGTCCAGGATCAGAATGTCGGGGCGTTTGATGCCTGCGCGCGAAAAAGCGGCACGCTCCTGAAACACAGTTGGAAGGTTGTTGCCGCCCAGCCCGGACGGAAGGTCATAAATAATGGCCGCTGCTCGACGGCGCAGACCGGCTTCGTTCATGGCCTCTGCAACGATGTCTTCGATATCTTCGGCATGGGCACCTGCCATCAAAGATATCCGGCCATAGATCGCGTTTTCCATCACGGTCAGGCGCGGCACATAGATGTCAGGCGCCACAGACATGAACAAACCGTCCATTGCACCACGCAACCGTTCAGCCTGGGTCTTGCGGATAGCAAGGATTTTTTCCTTGTATTCCTCTGGGAAATCAGGACCGATCTGTTCTGCGGTCAGAAGGAAAGGCACTGTCAGTAGCAAGGCGCGCTCCTGATCGCTCAGCGCAGCATTCCCTTTGGCTTTGCGCCGGTCCTGGATGTCAAGCAGCCGATGATACATGTCCTTGGACATGCCAAGCCGCAGAAACAGGGGATGGTCAGCCCCATCCCGCCCAAATGTCTTGCCAAGAGTATCCATGACGGCATTCGATATGCTGATCGCGTCATCTGCAAGATCATGGGTGCTGAGCAATTGTACAAACCGCGCGTCGCCAGCCAGAATGTCTGGAGAGATGTCGCGCGACGGTGCCGCGAACAACAGGTTTCCCCCAAGCGGGACAGCCGGGTTGAACTGGTTGGGATCGAACCGATAAACATACCGATCCAGTCCTTTTGCCTTCAACCGTTCAGCGATGGAGTCTCTCAGCCTGACTATTTCCTGTGCCAGTATCGGGTGTATCTCTGGATCAAACTGGGTGCGCAGAGTGCGCCGGAACATGAACTCGTCAATCCCCATGGCTTCCACCAGTTGGAACCACCAATCACGTATTCCATCAATATCGTCCAGACCGGCCAGTCCCGGATCGATCCACTCATCTTCCAGCGAGTCTGGTGGGTTACCGGCCCGAACAGACTCGATCTGACGACGGGACGGGGTTCTTATGGCATCTGCCTCGTGCTGTGGATGGGTGCGCAATGACATCATGAGGTTATCGCCCAAAGTCCCGTCAAACAGATACGGGCGTGAATAGGCATAACCGATCCGGGCCGCGATAACTGATTGGTGCAATTCGTCCAGCCTGTGGCCAGCTATGATCACATCGCCCTGAACAGGCAGAACCTCGCGGGTCAGCAACTGGCCCAATGCACTGCGTTCCGACGCATGGGTGGATTGAATCGCCACACGCGCGCCACGTGGGATAGTCAGATCAATATCCTCTAGAATGGTTTTGCCATCGCCATCGCGTACGGTCACATTGCGCAATTCGATATCACCGGTCAGATGCGGAATGGTTTCCGGCTCACCGATGAACAGCTCTTCGGGAATCATGTTGTCCGGGGCAAATCTTTCAGTAACCACTTCCCATCGCAGGGACATATCCTGTACCTGGTTGTAGTAGGTCAGAAGGTCTTTCCAGGGCCCGCTAAGGTCTTTGTACGCGCCCAACGCGGCAACCAATGCACCTACTGTCACCTCGCCCGTGATCGCCAGGTATCCGCCCACCGAATAAAACAAAAAAGGCGTCATCTGAGTGATCAGATTGTTCAGGAACTTCATAAAGAATTTCTTTTTGTAGATCTTGAACCGGATCTCGAACAAGGTTCCCAGCCTATGGCTGAACTGTGCCAGACGATACCGCCAGCCGCCATTCGTGCGCAGGTCGCTGATGCCCGCCGCGCTTTCCCCGATTTCCGAGCTCAGGCGCCGAACCTCCTGAATACGGTCCTTGTTCAGCAAATTGATCTGGCGTTGCAACTTGGGGATCAACCAGGCCTGAAGCGGGATCAGCGCGATGCTTGCCAGACCAAACCAGAGGCTTTGCATGAACAGAAAGGTGACGATTGTCATCATTTGGCCGAACTGAAACACCGGTTGCGCAATCGCATCCCCCATCAAGCCGCCCATCGGCTCGGCCTCGGATGTGATCATCGAGACCAGCTCTCCTTGGCTGGTGGTCGCGAAATAGGACTTTGGGAACCGCATCGAGCGTTGAATCAGGGTATAGCGAAGACGGCGCAGCATACGTTCGGACAAGATGCCTTTCATCGTATTGATGCGCATCTTCATCAAACCACTGGCGATCACAGTGGCCAGAAATAGAAAGCACAGTATCATCAGATACTGAACTTGAGACACTGTGATGCCCCAGACTGTCACCGTGTCGCCCGGCGCACCAATAGCGTCATTGATGATTTGTTTCGGCAGCTCCAGCGACGCATATAGAAAAGGGAAGGACAGGACCGTTAGCAGCAACAGGACAAGTTGCTGTTTTTTCGAATACTTCCAAATAAAAGAAAATAATGTGGGCTCCATAGCCTGGCCTTATCGATAGCTTAACTGATGTTTGGCTGTTCTGGGGTAACCCATTTTTAGGAAACAGACGGTAAGCACTGACCCGACGTATTGCAAGAATTGACGGCATCAGCCCCCCAATCCGGCACCTATCTTTTTTACGCTTACCCACCAACCAGAAAACGTAGCGCTCAAGTAGTGTTTTTGTGATTGCGGGTTTATTCCTACTCATTTCTTTGACTAAAGAAGGACATTATCGGACGAAGAGACCATGCGCAGGATTCTGGATCGCTATATTCATCGCCGGACGCTCGGCCGCTGGAGCCGGGCTGTGCGGCAGGCGCCAGATTCGGCGCAAGCCGAGTTGCGATTGAAACGCGATCAGGCACGCAGTCTGCGTGGACAACTGGATCGCCTGATCCAACTGGCGGATGCGCGTTTGCTCCGCCCAAAAATAGGATCAACTCAGTTTCACCGGCCTGTCGGTACCGACTGGAGCTGGCGGCCCGGACTTTGGCGCGCACCGTTGTTGCAATCCGGCATGGCCTCTGTTCCCCGTAGAACGGTTATGGACGATCAGGTCAGCTTGTTTCACGACTGCCCATTGACCGAAATCGTCGTGCGGCAAATCCGCAACCGGGGGGCAAGTGATCTGGCTCCGTTCAGTCTGGAGGTAGAGGTCTTTGGTTTCGAGGGGTCGTTCCTGTCAGTATCGATCGACTTGCCGCGTGAGGCCGCCCGTGACCTGACACGCGAGCATCTGATCCGGTTAGAAACCCTGATTGACTGCGAAAAACCATCGGGTGTGTTCGCACGTCTCAATGTTCAGCACGGACCCAACATGGAGCAGGTTTTGCGGCAACTGAACCCTTCTGACGCCGTGAACGCAGTTGAGTTTGACTTGGCTCACCTGCCCCTGAATGAATGCAGGATCGAAAAGATCTGGCTGGATCTTATTTTCGAAAAACCGGAAATGAACCGTATGAGTGTGCGAGACCTTACGTTTTGCCGTTTCCATCGCGCCGACTTGTGAGACGATCAAAGATGACACAAACATCCCTGACCTTCATTCGGTTCGAAAACGGTATTTGGCACGGTCATGTTGAGGCCGAGCGGCAACCGGGATTGGAGGTTCGATATCTGGGGAAAGCTCTGGAGGGAGTTGAGCTTTCGCCCGCAGACAACGGATGGGACCTGAATGTTCCGGTACCCGTGACAGCCCTGTCCGAAGGCGTGCACAGCTTCGTCATAGTCGACGCAGACGGCGTTGAGAAACTTGGGAGTTTCTCCATTATTGCAGGTGAACCAGCCGCCGATGATCTCAGGGCTGAAGTGGATCTTTTGCGCGCGGAGCTGGATATGCTGAAACGCGCTTTCCGACGGGAAAGCCGAGGAGACGGCTAAAACGCTTGCGAAGTCCGATGATCCATTCAGTTATGTGCACTAAGCGCGGTGCCTGCGTATTGCGCTGCTGGATGATGAAATAATATCCCGCGAGCCAGAAAGAAAAGGGCCGCGTTGTACGCGGCCCATTGGTTTGGTTATTGGGACGGCCCGTGCGGGGTGAACGCTGACAAGCCTTTAAGGATGTCTATGGCATATGCTAGTTGATAATCCTCTTTCCGCAGCTCGGCCGTGGCTTCGGCCCTAGCGCGATCTTCCTCAATCTGGCGAACTTCATCCTCGCTCAGGCTGTCATTGTTCAGGCTGCCGCGCAGGTCAGCTTCGGACCGGGTCCGCACATTACTCTCATCCTCTTCTTGTGCAGGTGCCGGGCGAGGCTGCTCAACAATGATGTCTGGACTGACGCCAAGGGCCTGGATTGAGCGTCCTGATGGCGTGTAATAGCGCGATGTGGTCAGGCGCATGGCACCGTCACCGCGCAGTGGCATGACCGTCTGCACGGATCCTTTACCAAAGCTCTTGGTGCCAACGACGATAGCGCGGCGATGATCCTGCAACGCACCGGCCACAATCTCGGACGCCGAGGCCGAGCCGCCATTGATCAGCACCACAATCGGCTTGCCTTCGGCCAGATCCCCGGGGGTTGCATTGAACCGCTCACCTTCGTTCGGATCACGGCCGCGCGTAGAAACGATTTCGCCTTCGTTCAGGAACGCGTCCGACACTTTGATCGCCTGAGTCAACAGGCCGCCTGGGTTGTTGCGCAGGTCCAGAACAAAGCCGTTCACCTTGTCGATGCCACCTGCTTCGGCAATCTGCTCCTGCAAGCCTTCTTTCAGGTTCGGGAAGGTCTGGTCGTTGAATGTGGTTACACGCAGCACGACACTGGTGCCTTCGGTCCGTGCGCGTACAGCGGTCAACTTGATTGTGTCACGGATAATAGTGACGTCGAAGGGATCAGGTTCACCCTCACGTACGACGGTGATGATAATTTCGGACCCGACCGGGCCGCGCATCAGGTCAACCGCTTTGTCCAGCGTCAGGCCCAGAATGCTTTCACCGTCCACATGGGTAATGAAATCCCCGGCTTCGATTCCGGCTGCGTCGGCGGGGGTATCGTCAATGGGTGAGACGACTTTGACAAAGCCTTCTTCCTGCGTGACTTCGATACCCAACCCACCAAATTCGCCCCGGGTCTGCACGCGCATTTGTTCGGCATCGTCAGGAGAAAGATAACTCGAATGCGGATCAAGTGATGTCAACATGCCGTCAATCGCCGCCTCGATCAGCTCTTCGGGCTCAACCTCTTCGACATACTGTGCGCGAATACGTTCAAAAATGTCGCCGAACAAATCCAGCTGTTCATAGACGCTTGCCTTGTTCTCGGCCTCCTGCGCCAGCAGGGGTCCTGCGATCTGAGTTGTTGCAAGAATACCTGCCACAGTTCCAGCCAGACCGGCCACCACAAATTTCTTCATACGCGTTTATCCATCCTTGTCGGTCCGAAACCACGATTCCGGGTCCACGGGGCGATTATCTTCTCTTACCTCTATATAGAGCGTTTCTGAGCGGTCAGTTCCAGTGCCATCACTGCTTGTTGACAAAATTGCGCCGATTTCCGGCATTTCACCGGGCATCAGGCCAACCGGTGTGCCCTCCGGGATCACCTGACCTGGCTGGCCATAGACCTCCTGCAAACCGGAAAATACGAATAAAAGACCCGATTGAGGCTCAAGTATGATCAGGTTCCCCAGGTCCAGAAGCGGCCCGCGATAGCGAATTGTCGCGGCGGTGGGCGAGGTGACCAGGGCGCGCGGGCGTGTACCCACAATCAGGCCGGGGCGCGTGACACCGGCGGCGTCCGTTTCACCGGCCTTGTGCAGCAAGATTCCCTGTACCGGCATTGATATCCGGCCTTTCCTGTCCATGACACTGGCATTGCTGTCGAGGATCTCTCCCTCCGAGATCTCGGACAGACCACTTGCAAAGCCATCCAGTGTTTCGGTCGACGAGATCAAAATGGCCGTCCGCACCGGGTCTTCCACGAAACGGCGGGGCAAATCCGTGCGGTCGGCGATTGCCTCGCTCAGACGGGTACGGGCCTCCTGAACGCCCGTCAGACCCTCTGTCAAAGTTTCCGAGGCCTTTTGCTGCAAGACACGCAATGTCTGCACTTCATTCAGGTCCTGCGCCAGTTCCTGCGCGCTGGCGTTCAGGCTAGGGGTGACCTCGGACAGCATAATACCTGCACGGGCCGCCCCCAACGGACCGGACGGATGTAACATCAAGACGGGTGGTTCGGTCGTTTCAATGGTTTGCAGAACACCAAGCAATCGCCGGATTTCCTTTTCGCGCGCCCGCAATTCGGCACTCAGTTGCGCCTCGCGGGTTGCCGCTTGGCGCAATCCCACCCGCATCGCGCCCAACCCGGCCTCATAGGCATGGATCGTCTCCGTAAGAGCATGGACCCGGTCCCGGGCACTTTCGGCCTCGGATAACGCGATGGACGCCTGTTCGAGCATCTGCGCTGCGTCCAAAGTGGCCTTGGAGGCGTCTGGCTGGGCCAGTGCCGGCAAGGCTAAAAACAGACACACTGCCAGAGCAGCCATTTTCATGACAGCAGGCTTTCCCCGGTCATTTCCGGCGGTTTCGGCAATCCCATCAGCTCAAGCAGGGTCGGGGCAAGATCGGACAAACGTCCTTGGCGCAATTTCGCACCTTCAGGCCCGCCAAACAGCGCCACGGGAACAGGATTGAGCGTATGGGCCGTGTGCGGGCCGCCGGTCACAGGATCGACCATGACTTCGCAATTACCGTGATCGGCCGTGATAATCATCGCTCCCTTGACCTTTTCAAGAGCCGCAATGACTTGCGCCAACCCCTGATCGACGGCTTCACACGCTTTGATCGCAGCATTCAGATCACCTGTATGGCCAACCATATCGGGATTGGCATAATTTGTAACAATCAAGTCATACCCTCCTTCGATGGCTTCGATAAATTTCTCCGTAACCTTTGCGGCCGACATTTCGGGCTGTAGATCGTAGGTCGCCACTTTCGGCGAGCTCGGCATAAAGCGATCCTCGCCTAGTTCGGGCGTCTCCTTACCGCCATTCAGAAAGAACGTAACATGCGGGTACTTCTCGGTTTCAGCCAGTCTAAACTGCCGAAGCCCTTGCTTGGCGACCCATTCGCCCAGAGTATTCACAATCGAGCGCTTTGGAAAAACCGTGGTCATGTAAGCATTGTGCCCGTCAGAATATTCGACCATGCCCAGCAGAGCTGAAAGCTTCGGGCGCGGTCCTGTCGCAAACTCGGAAAATCCTGGCTCTCCGATGGCGCGCAGAATTTCACGGGCACGGTCGGCGCGAAAGTTCAGGCAAAAGAAACCATCGCCATCGTTAATACCGTCATACCCCGTTAATACGGTTGGTGTGACGAACTCGTCAGATTCGGACTGGTTATAGGCGTGATCAACCGCGCCATGGGAACTGCTTGCTGTTCGGCCCTGCCCGTTGACCATTGCAGCATACGCTTCACTGACACGCTCCCAGCGATTGTCGCGATCCATGGCAAAGTACCGCCCGCTTACGGTGACGATGCGTGCGTTTTCGGGCAAGCGTTCTTCCAACTCAGCGATGTAAGTCAGAGCTGACCTTGGCGCGACATCACGCCCGTCCGTCACTGCGTGTAGTGCAACCGGGACACCGGCATCCGTTATGGCAGTGGTTGCGGCAACGATATGGTTCAGATGACCATGCACCCCACCATCCGAGATCAACCCCATCAGATGCGCAGTGCCGCCAGAGGATTTGACGCTGGCGATGAAAGCTTGCAGCGCTTCGTTTTCGAAGAAAGTCCGGTCTTCAATGGAAAGATCAATCTGGCCCAGATCCATGGCGACCACACGCCCTGCACCGATATTGGTGTGCCCGACCTCTGAATTTCCCATCTGTCCGCTTGGCAGACCCACATCGGGGCCGTGGGTGATCAGGGTTGAATGCGGGCACTCAGACAGGATCGCGTCAAACGTCGGCGTGTTTGCCAGATAGGGTGCGTTGGCTTTTGTGTCCTCGGACAGGCCCCAACCATCAAGAATGCACAGGACAACAGGTTTGGGGGTGGCCATTGATGTACTCCGTTTTCTGCTCTTGGGTCACCTTCTATCCTTTGGACTTCAACGGGTGAACCACCTTTGCAATGATGAACAATTTTAACCGACACAGAGTGTGTTAGTCTTTTAGATAGCTCTGGAAAGGGCGCGCCTTGCGATTGCGGTATTTGACGGTCAGGTCCAACGGCGCATCGTTTTCATCATAGACGCCCAGAACAACACTCCTGCCCCGGCTTTTGGTTCGCATTTCAATCAATTGCTGCTCGGACCGGGTTGTGCGTTGTGACGCCCGCCGCGTCCAGGCGAACAGGTGCTCGTACATTTCAGCGATCATACCGGCATGCTCCGCGCTGTCACCCAGGTCGTTCAACTCATCAGGGTCGTTTTCCAGATCGAACAGGATTGGCCGGTACCCACCTTCACAATGGATCAGTTTCCATTTCTTGCTTGCGGCCATGAACATCACCGCATCGCGGACCGACACGTCCAAAACATTTGCGATTGGTGAAGCCGAGTAGTCATATTCGCAGATCACCACATCGCGTGGCAATGCGTCCTTCTCCCCATAGAGAATAGGCAACAGGGAGTGACCTTCCAGAATATGCGTCGCCACTTCCCCGCCAGCCGCATCGACAAAGGTCGGTGCAAGGTCGATGGATTCCACAAGCGCATCGCTGACGGTACCGCGTGTCGCGTCCGCCTCGGGCGACGGGTCATAGATGATCAACGGCACCTTGGTGGAGGCGTTGTGGAAGAAGGTCTTTTCCCCCATCCAGTGATCGCCCAGAAAATCACCATGGTCTGATGTCAACACGATCATCGTGTTTTCCATCCGCCCGGTTCTCTCCATCCAGTCCAACAGGCGGCCTATCTGGTCATCTGCTTGCTTGATCAGCCCCATATAGGCCGGGATAACCGCCTCACGTACGTCCTGCCGCGAAAAGGTCTGGCCGATATTTGTGTCCATGAAGGCTTTAAGCACGGGATGCGCATTCTGACGTTCCGCCTCGGATCGCACCACAGGCAGCACATGTTCCGGTCCATACATCGAGGCGTATGGGTCCGGTACGATGTACGGCCAATGCGGCTTGATAAAACTCAGATGACAGCACCACGGGCCATCATGCGTTTCCATGAACTCTATCCCGCGACCGGTCAGATAGGGCGTTTCGCTGTCTTCCTCGGCAATATTAGCGGCTTCGGGTGAATTCTTCAGAAACCAGCCTGACAGAACGTTGCCATTCGCATCCAGCCCGGAATTGGCAAAGTCATGCCAGGGATTGTCGCTCTCATACCCTTTGGCCTTTAGGAATTTGTTGTATTCCTTTGCCCCTTCCGGGTCATAATACCCATCCGGACCTTCGGGCAGCATACCGTCATCCCGTTCGTACACGTCGAACCCACATTCGGCGACGCGGGCCCCGATCAGGCTGTCAGGCTCCAAGCCCAACCTCGCCATCCCTTCGGCATCTGCACGCATATGAGTTTTGCCAACCAGCCAGCAATCCATCCCCGCCTTACGCAGGTGATCGCCCATTGTAATCTCACCGACTTTCAACGGAATTCCGTTCCACGACGCCCCGTGAGAATGCACATAGCGCCCGGTATAAGTGGACATGCGGGAGCTGCCGCAGATCGGTGATTGGATATAGGCGCGGTTGAAGCGCACGCCTTTGGCTGCCAGACGATCGATATTTGGGGTATGCAGATGCGGATGGCCGTAACAGCTCAGATAATCCCATCGCAGCTGGTCGAACATGATGAACAGGATGTTTCTTGCCTTGGCCAAGTTGACGCCCTTCCCCACAAGTCACGAGGACCTAGTTAGCCATTTCTATCCGCAGAGCGAAGCAAAACCAGCGTCAGGCCTGGCGGTCCATTTGCTCCAGCATCTTCTTGGCACGTTTGCATTGCAGCTTGTCGCGCAGTGGGCTGTCGGGGTCGATGTCTTTTTGGCAAACAACGCATTTATCCGCGCCCGAGATCGCGTTTAGACCACCGCAGCTGCCTTTGATGGTCTTGCCCATCAGCATGACACCCAATGACATGCCCACCATGACGAGAGCGAGAAGAATGAAGGCCAGAATAAAGGTACTCATCTCAGCTCCAACAGTCAGTTCGATCCCAGCGCGTCTTTGAACGCTGTGCTATGGGCAGTGATATAGGCATCTTCGCCGCCTGTCACATCCCGCGAGATGAAATACACTGCAAGTTTATGCTCCTCTGCCAGAGCTAGCCCTTTTTCCTGCCCCAAGGCCAGCATGGCTGTTGCCCAGGCATCGGCCATCATCGCGTTTTCGGCCAGCACGGTGACCGAAGTGGTGCGGTGCGTGATCGGACGGCCTGTTGTCGGATCGATGATATGCGAATATCGCACACCATCTTTTTCAAAGAAATTCCTGTAATCGCCCGAACTGGCCATGCCCCTGTCATCCAAAGAAATGATCAACTGGATGGTTTGCGAACCCGTTTCAGGTTTTTCGATACCAATGAGCCACGCTTCGCCCTTGTCATTCTTACCTTTGGCCACAAGATCGCCGCCAATTTCAACCAGATAGTTTTCGATGCCAGCGGCCTGCAAGGTTTCCACAACAGCGTCAATTCCATAGCCTTTTGCAATCGCGGACAGGTTAATGCCTACACTGGCGTTTGACTTGGCAAGCGTACCAGCATCCGTATCGAGCGCTAGCAGGCGTTCTTGACCTACACCATTCAGCGCGGCGTTGATATCCCCATCTGATGGCACCGGGTCTTCGGGCTTGCGTGGGCCAAAACCCCAAAGTTCGATCAGAGGGCCGAGGGTTACGTCGAAAATGCCACCGGATTTCGAGTGCACTTCGTTCGCTGCCGAAAGAACCAGCGCGAGTTCGTTGGACACAGGCATCGGATCTGTGCTGGTCGATGCGGAAAAAACAGAAACTTCCGAGTTCGGATCCCAGTTGGACATCTTGGCATTCACTGCTGCCAACTTATCACTGACGGCCGCGGCCAGTGCGTCTTTGTCAAGGTCCTCGCCAATTGCGGTGATATTGTAGGTCGTGCCCATTGTCTCGCCGGACAGACGAACTTCTTCGGGTTCCTTGTCAAAAAGACAGCCTGAAAGAAGGGTGAAAAAGGCCAGTACGGGCAAAAGACGCATTGGGCGTTCTCCGGGACATTCTGTGCCCGGCATATGACAGCGGTCCCCGCCAGAGTCAAATTGGCATTACAGTTTCAATGGAAGGAAACCCAACAGCAGAAGACCAGTTCCAGCCGGAATTCCGAACAACCACGCGCGTTTCCGCCACCCGGGCTTCTGTTGCTTCCACGCCATACGAAAGTTGTGACCGCACACAACAGCCACAAAGAAGATCAGCGCGGCAACCGGGGGCGTAAGATAGAGTTCATTCAAAGGCTTAAGCTCCCTCTGCTGACCTGCGTTTGGCCAACTCGTGCAATTGCACCCTATACAGGTCGTTTAGCTGCGCTAAAGTGAAAGGGAAAGACTTTGCAAGAACCATAAGGAGATTGCTCATGGCCCCAACTTCTTATCAGTCGCCGTCGCGCGGTGACAAGGCTGACAAGACAACCTACAGCCAATCAGCGGAATCAAACCTGTCGCATTCGCAGACGACCGTGGCCAAACTGCTTGAGGGTAAAGGGGATGCGGTGTTCTCGGTGCGACCTAATGATACCATCCATTCGGTAGTGAACACGCTCAAGGACAAGCGAATTGGTGCTGTTCTGGTGACCGATCAGAACGGGGCATTGAAAGGAATTTTGTCGGAACGCGACATCGTGAGGCGCATGGCCGATACGCCGGGACAGACTCTGCCACAGTCGGTCGAAGACCTGATGACCAGAGATGTAAAAGCCTGCATGCCCGAGGATACGCTGAATGACGTGCTGAAGACCATGACCGAGGGACGTTTCCGCCATATGCCGGTTCTGCGTGATGGCAATTTGTGCGGTGTCATCACTATCGGTGACGTAGTGCATTTCCGCCTGAGGGAATTGGAGTATGAAGCGCTTCGCATGAAGCAGATGATCGTAGGCTAGTTTCAACCGGTGGAAAGAAACCCGATGCTACCGCTGTCTAATTCAACGGCAGTTAATCTGCCCGAGGCAAAGGCACCGGTATCAATCGACACAACCCGGTTTTTAACCCGGGGTTGGTTTACAATTGTATGACCGTGTACAACCCATTGCGCGTCGCTGCGTGCAAGCCGTGGAAACATCGGATGACCCCATAGACAGATTTGGCGATCCTGGGATTGAATGGATTGCCGCGGATCAAGCGCCGCGTGGACAAAGGTGACGTTGCCGCTGGTCCAGGTCAGCGGCAGATTTGCAAGCCAGTCCAGCAAGCTGTCGCCCATCTTGTGCCGCAGACGCTCTGCCAGTTCAGGCAGATGCTTGCCACTGTGCAACTCGTCGGGACATACGAGGCCGAAAGATGCCAGAGTTTCCGCTCCACCGTTATGAAACCAAAGCCTGGCGTAGCGTTCCGGGTCGTTTACAAATTGCAGCAGCATCTCTTCGTGATTGCCAAGCAAGCATTGCACCCGCCCGTCTGACGCTTCACTCAGGTGATGCAAATGCCGCAGTACCTGCGCGCTGTATGCCCCCCGGTCGATGTAATCGCCCAGAAAAACCAGCGGGCTTTGATCGTCGAATCGTGGCAAAACCGCCTGAAGCAGATCAAGACGACCGTGAATATCGCCGACAGCTGTCACTTTTTCTGCTGGTGCCACGTCGCATGGCATCGCATTGGAGCTTTCCCTCGCCGCGGATTGGAACCGCCGTCTGATCCAGTCTTTCATCATGGCATTTGATCCCTACCCGCCCCGCTCGGTGGTCGCAATCAACAACTGTTTGAATAGGCAAAGTGTTGACCACGAGCCTTAGATTGTCCGATATGCCCGCAGGATGTTCGCAAGCAGTTGATCTGATGATAGGATCAGCCTTCCAGCCAGCGGTGAATTTGCAGTGAGTTCTGAGGGTTTTATGAAACGAGTATTGATTACAGGTTCTGCCGGGTTCATCGGATTCCATCTGGCCAAGTTGCTTTTGGCAGAAGGGTTTCAGGTACACGGCTACGACGGGATGACCGACTATTATGATGTGACCCTGAAACAGCGTCGACATCAGATACTGCTTCAAACCTCAGGATTTACGGCAACTGAAGACCGTTTGGAAAACTTTGATCGGCTTGTGCAGGTCGCTGAGGAGTTTCAGCCCGATGTCATCGTACATCTGGCCGCGCAGGCTGGCGTGCGGCACAGCCTTGAATATCCCCGCAGCTATATCGAGTCGAACGTTGTGGGCACGTTCAATGTGATGGAAATTGCGCGTCAGCATAAGGTGGAACATCTTTTGATGGCGTCGACCTCATCGATCTATGGTGCAAACGAAGACATGCCGTTCATCGAAACAGAAAAAGCCGACACCCAACTGACGATCTACTCCGCCACCAAAAAGGCAAATGAGGCGATGGGGCATTCCTATGCCCATCTGTGGGATTTGCCGACCACCATGTTTCGATTTTTTACCGTTTACGGCACTTGGGGGCGCCCCGATCTGGCCTATTTCAAATTCGTCGCTGCGATACTGGATGGCAGACCAATCGACATCTACAATCATGGCGACATGTATCGCGACTTCACGCATGTAGAAGACCTTGTGCGTGGGATCAGGTTGCTGATCGATGTTCCGCCGGTCCGCCCAACCAGCCGCGCGGATATCGAAGATGGTGACAGCTTGTCGCCCGTTGCACCGTACCGCATCGTCAACATTGGCAACGGAGACAAGGTGCGTCTGATGGATTTCATAGAAGCCATCGAAGAGGCTGTTGGCCAGAAAGCGGTCAAAAACTTTATGCCAATGCAGATGGGCGATGTTCATGCCACCTGGGCTGACAATCAGCTGTTGCAGCGGCTGACGAATTATCGCCCGCAGACCGACCTGAAGGACGGTATCGCACAGTTCGTCGCCTGGTATCGGGACTATTACGGAAAATAGGTCGATCTGGCGCCGGAATGAAAAAACCGGCGCACTCAGCGCCGGTTACTTTAGTTACCCGCCAAAATCGTCGAGCATGATGTCTTCGCGATCCACGCCCAGATCCAGCAGCATGTTGATAACCGACTGGTTCATGATTGGCGGCCCACACATGTAGTATTCACAATCCTCGGGTGCCGGGTGGTTCTTGAGGTATTCGTCGAACAGAACGTTGTGGATGAAGCCGGTATAGCCTTTCCACTCATCCTCGGGCTGGGCATCCGACAGAGCGACATGCCATTCAAAATTGTCGAACTCTTCCGCCAGTTGGTCGAAATCCTCGACAAAGAACATCTCTTTCTTGGACCGCGCACCGTACCAGAAACTGATCTTGCGGTCGCGGTTCTCAAGGCGTTTGAGCTGGTCAAAGATGTGGCTGCGCATCGGTGCCATACCGGCGCCACCACCGATGAAGACCATTTCCTTCTTGGTTTCACGTGCGAAAAACTCGCCAAATGGACCCGAGATTGTGACTTTGTCGCCCGGCTTCAGGTTAAAGATGTAGGACGACATCTGTCCCGCCGGAATTCCTTCTGAGCCCGGAGGCGGTGAAGCAACCCGGACGTTAAGCATGATCATGCCCTTTTCATCCGGATAGTTGGCCATCGAATAGGCGCGCTCGATAGGTTCGTTCACAACCGACTCGTATTGCCACAGATTGAAGCGATCCCAATCCTCGCGATATTCTTCCTGCACGTCGAAATCAGTGTATTTCAACTGATGAGCAGGCGCTTCGATCTGGATGTAGCCACCGGCGCGGAAATTCACGTCCTCACCTTCGGGCAGGTCTAGGGTAAGGGCCTTGATAAAGGTCGCGACATTCTCGTTCGAGCGAACGGTGCATTCCCATTTCTTGACGCCGAAGACCTCTTCTGGAACTTCGATTTCCATGTCCTGCTTGACCGCCACCTGACAGGACAGACGGTCGCCACAGGAGGCTTCGCGCTTTGTGATATGGCTTTCTTCGGTCGGCAGGATCGAACCGCCACCCGAATGCACTTTCACGCGGCACTGGGCACAGGTACCACCACCACCGCAGGCTGACGGAACAAACAGTTTTTCGGCCGCCAATGTTTGCAGCAGTTTGCCACCAGCCGGAACCGAGATAGTCTTTTCACCGTTGATGGTGATGTTGACGTTGCCGGTCGACACCAGCTTGGAACGTGCAGCCATAATGATGGCCACCAGCGCCAGAACGATCAGGGTGAACAGGACAACGCCGAGCGAAAAGGTTTCCATTCTCACGCCCCCCTTACAGTTTCACGCCCGAGAAGGACATAAAGGCCATCGCCATCAGCCCGGCAGTGATAAAGGTGATGCCCAGCCCCTGAAGCCCGTCCGGCACATCCGAGTATTTCAGCTTTTCGCGCACGCCTGCCATCGCGGTGATCGCCAGCGCCCAGCCGAAACCGGATGAGATGCCATAGGTGGTCGCCTCGGCAAAATTATAGTCGCGTTCGACCATGAACAGCGAACCACCCAGAATGGCACAGTTCACAGTGATCAAAGGCAGGAAGATCCCCAGCGCGTTGTAGAGGGGTGGAAAATACTTATCGAGGATCATCTCGAGGATCTGAACCATCGCTGCAATCACACCGATGTAGGAAATCAGCCCGAGAAAGGTCAGATCCACGTCCGGGAACCCGGCCCATGCCAATGCGCCCGGTTTCAGCAGGAAGGACAGCAACAGGTTGTTGGCGGGCACGGTGATGGCCTGCACCACCATGACTGATATTCCCAGCCCGATGGCAGTCGAAATCTTTTTCGACACGGCGATGAAGGTACACATGCCAAGGAAAAAGCTGAGCGCGAGGTTTTCGATAAATACGGCCTTCACGGCCAGAGAGATAAGCCCTTCCATCAGTGCGCCTCTACCTGCTGGATTTTGTATTCACGTTCTTCGACCTGGTTCGGCTTCCACGTGCGGAAAGCCCAGATTAGCAGGCCGATCACAAAGAACGCCGACGGCGGCAGCAGCAACAGGCCGTTGGGCACGTACCACCCGCCATTGTTGACCGTTTGCAGGATTGTCACCCCGAACAGGCTGCCCGATCCAAACAGTTCGCGGATGATGCCCACCAGCATCAGGATCAGGCCATAGCCCATGCCGTTGCCCAAACCGTCGATGAACGATGCTACCGGCGGATTTTTCATAGCGAATGCCTCGGCTCGGCCCATAACGATACAGTTGGTGATGATCAGGCCGACGAACACAGACAAAGTCTTGGAAATCTGAAAGGCATACGCCTTGAGGATCTGATCCACCAAAATCACAAGCGAAGCGATGATCACCATCTGCACGATGATTCGGATCGAACCAGGAATCTGGTTTCGCAAAATCGAAATGAACATCGACGAAAACGCGGTCACAAAGGTCACCGCCAGCGCCATCACAAAGGCCACCTGCAACGACGAAGTCACCGCCAGAGCCGAACAGATGCCCAGCACCTGCAGGGTGATCGGGTTGTTGTCGACAAGGGGGTCGACCAACAGCTCTTTCTTGGTCTGCGACATCAGATCTCTCCTGCTTGCAGTTTGGCTAGGAACGGCGCGTAACCCGCATCGCCCATCCAGAATCTCACCAGGTTGTCGACACCGACAGTGGTCAGGGTCGCACCTGCCAGGGCGTCGATGTAATAGTCGGGCCCGGCCGCAGGCTGCGACTTGGCGACGGTGATCTGCAACACTCCCGCGTCGTCGCGCAGCTTCTTGCCGTTCCACAACGTCTTCCAGCGCGGGTTGTCCACCTCAGCACCCAAACCCGGTGTCTCGCCATGCTGATAGAATTGCAGGCCGAAAATGTCGTTGCCGTTCTTTTCCAGCGCGATGAAGCCGTAGAGCGTAGACCACAACCCATAGCCATGCAGCGGCAAGATCACCTTGTCCAACGCTCCGCTGTCGTCGCGCAGCAGATAGATGACCCGATATTTTGCCTTTCGACCAATGCCTGCGGGATCGTCGTCAAGCGCGACGCTCAGGTCCGGATCGCCGGCAGCGGCCAAATCGTCAAAGGTGGCCGGCTCGAACTGATTATCCACAAAATCGCCCGTTGCCAGGTCCAGCACATGCGGCTCGAATGCGGCAAATGCTTCGGTGACATTGACGCCGGGTTCATACACCCCCGCCACCTGCAGGATATTGACCTGCTTGTCCTTCAGCTTGTTGGCCTCCTGCACCGGGCGCAGGCTGACCGCGGCGGCCGACACGATCATCGAGGCAACGAGACAGACCGCAACAGCAATAAAGATTGTTTTGCCAACTGAATCTGGTGAGGCCGCCAGAAACCGGGCAATCACGCCCTTGCGTTCAGGGGGTTGCGTATCAGACATGGCGACGCGCCCTCCGTTTGATGTTGGCCTGAACGACAAAATAATCGATCAGCGGTGCAAAGACGTTGCCGAACAGTATGGCCAGCATCATACCTTCGGGAAAGGCTGGGTTGATCACACGTATTAACACAACCATGACACCAATCAGGGCGCCATAGACATAGCGACCGGCATTGGTGTGGCTGGCCGAGACCGGCTCGGTCACCATGAAAGCCAGACCAAAGGCGTAACCACCCAATACGACATGCCAGTACCAGGGCATAGCGAACATCGGGTTCGTCTCGGACCCGATCAGGTTCAGCAGCCAGGTGAACGCTATTGTGCCTGCCAGACATCCCACAATCAGCCGATAGTTGGCGATCTTGGTGATCAGCAGGAAGGCTAGACCGATGATGCAGGCCAGCGTCGAGGTTTCCCCTATACTGCCTTGGATGGTGCCATAAAACGCGCTCCACCAAGTGATACCGTCAGCGGCCAGCGCCTGATAGCCTTCGGCAGCCGACACAGCCAGAGCCGTCGCACCGGAAAACCCGTCGACCGGGGTCCACACGGCATCGCCCGACATCTGCGCGGGATAGGCAAAATACAAAAACGCCCGCCCCACCAAGGCAGGGTTGAGGAAGTTCTTACCAGTGCCACCGAAAACCTCTTTGCCGATCACGACACCAAAAATAATTCCCAGGGCAACCTGCCACAGAGGCGTAGTTGCTGGCATGATCAGGGCGTAAAGCATCGAAGTGACAAGAAAGCCTTCATTCACCTCATGCCCGCGGACCGTTGCGAAAATGACCTCGAAAATACCGCCTGCCACCAACGTGACGACATAGATCGGCAGGAAGTACATGAGCCCGTGCATGACATTGGCAAAGATGCTGTCCGGACTAAGCGAAATGCCAAAAACCTGAAGAATTGCAATTCGCCAGCCGGTTGCCGACTCTGGGCCAAGCGCGGCAATGGCCGAATTTGCCTGATAACCGGTGTTCCACATTCCCCACAGGATGCAAGGAATAGTGGCAATCACGACATATGTCATGATCCGCTTCATATCTACATAAGACCGCGCATGAGGAGCAACGGTGGTTACGGTTTTCGGAGTGTAGATGAAGCTTTCCACCATCTCGTAGATCGGAAAAAGCTTCTCGTACTTGCCGCCCTTGGTAAAGTTCGGCTCGATCCGGTCAAAGAAGTTACGCAATCCCATTCGGATCAGCCCTCCTTTTCAATCTTGTTCAGGCAGTCGCGTAGCGCCAGCCCGTATTCGTATTTCGCCGGACAGGCAAAGCCCACAAGGCCCAGATCCTCTTCGTCCAGCTCAAGCGCTCCCAGTGCCTGAGCCGTATCCGTATCCATCACCAACAACGCCCGAAGCAATTGTGTGGGCAGATAGTCCTGTGGCATCAACTCTTCGAACACGCCTGTTGGTACCATTGCGCGGCGGCCACCGTTCAGGTTGGACGTGAAAGCATAGAGTTTTCTGGAAAAAGCCGAGCCCAATACAGGCTGGACGGAATACTTGGAAGGCATTGGTCGGATCCAGCCCATCGGAATCTGATCGTGATCCTCTCGGATGATACAGATTTGACGGGCAAACCTCCCCAGATATGCGGTCGGTCCGTCGGCATGTTTACCCGACAGGATCGAACCCGAGATAATGCGGGGCGTTCCGTCCACATTTACCTCATCCCGTGTCAAGTCGTCCGTGGACGCGCCCATCACGGTGCGGATCAAGCGCGGCTGACGCGCACCGGGTCCAGTCAAGGCGATCACAACGTTCGGGTCAAGATGCCCGGTCTGCATTAAGCGACCAATCGCGATGACGTCTTGAAAACCGATGGTCCAGACCTGCTTTTCCCCTGCAATCGGTTCGAGGAAGTGAATATGGGTTCCTGCCAGGCCCGATGGATGTGGACCCGAAAACGCCACGGCCTCGACACCGGCAACATCCGCGCCGGGGATCGTGTCACCTTGTTTCTGGCAAATATAGGTCTTGCCTTCGGTTAGCTTGCTGACCGCGGCCAACCCAGAGGCAAAGGCCTCGGGCGCTTCGGCAATGATCGTGGCGGCATCAGCCGCCAATGGGTCACTGTCCATGGCTGTCACGAAAATCGCGTTCGGTTTGACACCGGGTTCCGGCATTTTCGAATAAGGTCGCGTGCGGAATGAGGTCCACAGACCAGCGGCGCACAGTTTGGCAGTCACGCCCTCGGCGCTGTCCACATCGCCCACACCCGAAAAATCCAAGCCCATGTCATTGGCGTCGGACACTTCGATGACGACGCTTTGCAACACCCGGCGGGCACCGCGGTTGATTGCGACGACCCTGCCGGTGACCGGCGCAACCATCACAGCGTCAGGTGCATCCTTGTGACAAAAGAGCGGTGAACCCCGCTCGACACTATCACCTTCCTGCACCAGCATCTTAGGTTTCAGGCCAATGTAATCCCCACCCAGAACGCCAACGGTCGAGTATTCCGGACCCGGATGAATGGTTTGGTCGGGAGCGCCCTCTACCGGCAGGTCCAACCCTTTTTTCAGTTTGAAAGTTTGCATGCCGCTACGTTCTTCCAAGCCTCTTTCCTGCGCCAGCCTTGCTGACACCCTTACGGGGTCATGCAATAACGCGGTTTTTTCAGGTGCCCATCGCAAAAGCGTCAGATTGGGTCCAAATTCCGCAGGCGTAATTCTGATCACGGACCCTTTACGCGCGGATGCCCGTAAACGCAAACCTGTTACCGCCAAAAGTTAAGTTCAAACCGCAAAATCTTGGAGTTTTTCCATTAAGCTGGCTAAAAAAACGGCCCAAAATTGCGTGTCGCGCTCGCTGAGCTTCCAGTGTAAGCAACCGGAATGGAAAAAGACACAGACTTCGAAATCTTTCTTGTAGCCACTCTGGGTCTTGTAGCCCCCCTCGGTGCCGAGGCGCAATCCAACGGATTCGCTCAGGTCAAAACGATGCCTGGGGGTGTCACCTGCCGTGGCTCATGGACCGAGGTCTGGCGCGCCAACCTGACCTTGCGCGGCGCAAATAAGGTCCTGGTGCGTCTGGGCAGTTTTCCAGCCGTGCATCTGGCCCAATTGGACAAACGCGCGCGCAAATTTCCGTGGGGCGAGTTCCTGCGGCCCAATGTTCCGGTCAAAGTCGAGGCCACCAGCCGCAAATCCAGAATTTATCACGCCGGTGCCGCGCGGCAGAGAATTGAGCATGCGATATCAGAATCTCTGGGTGTTCCGATATCTTCCGACGCCGAAATCAGGATCCTGCTGAGAATCGAAAAAGACATCTGCACGATATCGGTCGACAGTTCGGGAGAGCTATTGCACAAGCGCAGCCACAAAGAGGCAATTGCCAAAGCGCCAATGCGCGAAACGATGGCAGCCATGTTTCTACGAGACTGCGGGTTTAGCGGCACTGAACCGGTGTTGGACCCGATGTGCGGCTCGGGTACTTTCGTGATCGAAGCCGCCGAGATTGCCCTGGGGCTGCACCCCGGTCGGACCCGCAGCTTTGCGTTCGAAAACCTGGCGGGCTTCGACCCTGACCGCTGGCAAGACATGCGCAGCGATTCAAACGTCGCTGAATGTTCTCTCACATTCTGCGGCTCAGACCGCAACGCCGGTGCAATCGAAGCCGCAACAGCCAATGCAGAGAGAGCGCAGGTAAACGCCAATACTCGATTTCAACAGCTATCAGTCAGTGACATCAAACCCCCTGCGGGACCCGCCGGGCTGGTCATTGTGAACCCTCCCTACGGGGCGCGAATTGGAGATGAAAAGCGTCTGCGCTCTGTCTACGGCGTCTTGGGTAGGTCTCTGATGACCCGGTTTCGCGGATGGCGTGTCGGGGTGGTCACCAGCGCCCCGGCCCTGGCTCGGTCGACCCGTCTGCCTTTTCTGGCACCCGGTCCGGTGGTAGACCACGGAGGCACCAAGATCCGTCTGTACAAAACGAATCCGCTGCCATGAGAGTCGCGTGGCCTGCTTAGCCCATCCGATACCGGTTCAAAGACGGAAGATTCAGATGACCGCTTCTCAAAATCCTCTTGCGCATCGAAAAAGCCCCGTATAGATCACCCGCCACGGTCGGAGTGTAGCTCAGCCTGGTAGAGCACTGTCTTCGGGAGGCAGGGGCCGGAGGTTCGAATCCTCTCACTCCGACCAGTAAAACAAGGCGCCCAAGGGCGCCTTTGTTGTTTTCAAGACAGTGATCTGAAGTTCATTGAACCTGAGCTTCATTCGAACTCCAACGCCTTGGCAGCTTTACGCAGGTGCTCCGGGCTATAGCGTGCATAAACGGACGCAGTGATCCGAGAGTCTGAATGACCGAGAAACTGAGCGATCTCATCCATCGGAGTGCCGGCCTCCGCCATATGAACTGCAGCTGTGTGCCGCAGCACATGTGGTGACACATCAGGCAGGCCCGCCGCGACTGCTGCTGCCTTGAACCCCTTTTTGATCGACTTTACCGGTCCACTGGCCCACTCCACGACATGGTCAGATAATGCGGCCTTTCGGGCGTTCAAAAGCGCAGCATACAGGCTCTCGGTCATGGGGACGATGGCCCTGCCCTTCCTCTGCCCGTCGCCAGTGCGGAGATTGATTTGGCGGCGTTCGAAGTCGACCCGATACCATGTGAGTTCTAACACAGCCGTTACCCTGGCCGCCGTCGACAGCATCAGCCATATAGCCAGCTTGATGTGCGGTGCGCAGTCGACCGCCAGGAGCTGTGAAATCTCCTGGCGCGTCAGATACCTCTCCTTGGGAGCCGGTTTGCTGGGGCGCTCGATGTAGGGAGCCCTATCAATCAGCCCGGTCTTCTCAGCCCAATTCAAACAGGTCCTTAGCTTGCCAAGCTGTGTCCAGATTGTGCCGTCCTGAATACCAGCCTGCCGCCGATCGGCTATGTAGGCTTTACAGTCCCGCACGCTTATCTGTTCCGGACGAAATGCTCCAAACCAAGGCAGCACAGAACGGCCAGTGTATTGCATGCTTTCGTGCACCGGCCGGCCCTCGACTGTCACGCTATAAGCATTCCAAATCGCTGCAACGGTCAGTTCATCCTTTCCGGCTGTCTGGGCGAGGAGGACGTCACGGGCTTCGGCCTCCGCACTTTCGAGGGTGTCCGCGTCAAGACGATACCTGCGTCTGCGTCCATCTTCCTCATACCAGACAACGACGAAGCGGTTGTTGAGTCGACCGATGTTGTATTCCTGCACTGCTCAAATTCCTCTACTTTGTGCGCGGGGATGCGAAACTGGCGTTGAACTCTGAAATATCCGAGCTGGCCGGATTTGCAGAGCTGACGCACAGTTTCAGAACTGCAGCTCCAGCGCTCTGCGAGTGTCTTGGGGGTATACGGCGGGGACAAAGTGCGCTCCTTCATTTTGGCAAAATCATTTACTCTATAGCGATCGCGACGAGGGATGCGCCTAAGATTTCAATAAAATTCATAACTTATTGAAATGAAATAAAAGAATTTCCAGTCGAGATAGTAAATACTTCAAGACTTACACCTTGGAGCAGACTACGGCGGAAGCTGTCGGGTAGGCTCACAGGTGAGCGAACATATGATCGCTATGTTGGTATTTGTTACGCTGATGGGCAGGACTTAGGTGCTGCTGTAATCGCAGCTGGTTTCGCGCTGGACTGTGCGCGAAAAAGTGGTGGTCGTTACAGGAAGTTGGAGACCTCCGCCACGCGATCACGACACAGTCGAGCGTCATATTTTTGAGTTCCGACTTTTCACTGCGAGACCGACCAATACGAATAGTTCACGAGAAAAAATACTTGTGCAAAATAGGCCCAAGGCCCTTGTCTCGCATCAAGCGCTCGAAATGCAACTTCAGATCAGGTTGATGGTGTAGATGTCGACGAATTTTCTTTATGAATTCTTCGTGGTTTTCATACATTTTGCGTAGAACTGCTTTTGAAGTTCATCGACCACTGGGTCTAGATCTGGTTGGAGTGCTTGGGGCGGGCCAGATTTGATCCATGCAATATCTATGCTGGAACCTGCACTTCTACTTGACAGTTTTCGGCTTTCTCTTTGAGAAAATTCGGAGTCCAACTGGGTGAATATTTTCCGAAGCTGCGGGTCTGCTTCTAGTTGGCGATCGATTTCGGCAAACTGCTCCGCCGATGTCAAAATTGAGGATACGACGACCCGAAAGTGGCGGAACCATTCCGAATAGTGGCCTTCAATCTCCGTTTGCGTCCGAAACTGTTTTGCTTGCTCTGCCAACATCTCAGCGCAGTTGCTGAGGTTCTCTACGATGGATGGTATTGAATTTGCTTCTTGGCTCGCCACCGTGCCGCGTCGGCTTCTTTGATAAAAGAAATAGGCAATCACTCCCACGATGAGAAAGAAAAAGAGTTCAAGCATTTTCGTCCCGCATTGAATTCATGTGGCCAATCAGAAGCTGATATTGGCCATTACATCTCAACATTCAATGCATGAACGCGTGCACCTGAAAAGGTGCTGAATTAATCTGAAAAACAAGCCCTTTCTGGTGCGTTTCTGAAAAGCAGCCCATTGGTGAATTCTAGGGCACTTACAAATGCAATCCCTGAGTAATTGACGCGGAAAAAGAGGCTAATCCTTTCCTCTCCAGAATTTGTCTCAGCATCTTAGGGGCAGATTTCTTCCTAACATTCTTGACAACTTGGCGTTACGATCACTCGCTCTGCGACCGGTTTGGACGGGGCAGCTCCTATCAAATTCTAGACCGCTTCATAGTCCAACAGAGGGCAGCCATCCTGCCGAAAACAAATCGCAAACAGGTTTGGGAGTCAGGACCGAGACCTCTTCGTTTACAAGACTTCCAGTTTCTTGATACCCTCCAAAAGACCACGAATACACGGCCTGCCTCCAAAGTAAGTAACACTGCCCGCGCACTTCAAACATGGTGCCATCAGGTAGTTCAGAAAGGCGTTTTTCGAAAGTTATCTTTTTGCCTCGCGCGATACGCGATGCGTGCAAGACTCTATCAATAGCCTGAGGGACGGACTTGCCAGCGCCAGGGTGACCGTGGACCTGACACCAGGTTTCGACAAACGACTTATAGCGTTCGCGTTGGCAGGTTGCACATGGTCTATGACCAGCGGCCAGAGATGTGACTTCATCAAGAAAGAACAACTGTGTATACCGACCAGGTTTCATCAACTGCTGCTTTACTCCCTTGTAGTCCAAGCTGCATGTGACCCAATTTTGATGAGCGTGCTTTCGACGAACGGATCCGAATTCGTCATGCAGAACGCCGCGGTTGCCCATCAATGTTCCCCTATATGACACCTGGTTTAACTCTCCGAACGGATCAACTCGGTTTTGTAGTGGCATGGTAAGGGTCTCGATTAGTTGGTGGGACGGAGATTAATAGGATGGTTTTCTTATCTCAGCGTTTTAGCTCTGCACACAAGTAAAAGTTGCGTTGCTCTAAAGCGGTCCACTGAACATATCTATGAAACCAATTCCCACATCTCAGACACTAAGGCATCCTCTGCACCGCAGACGCCGTCGTTTGGGGTTTTGCGACATGAGCCACAGGGGAAGCTTGAAAAACCAACACGTCTCGGCACTAGAATACATCCCGACCACATGTAAGCTGTTCGTCTAGGTCTTCGCTGTTAGACTGGAGGGACGGTGCTTTTCTCGAGGAAAACCGAGCCTTTCTCCACACGATACGACAAAACCGCCGAAAGCTACCTGGGCTTCGTCGACATCACATCTATCCGCCTTTGGTTCTGCCATTTGTCAACATGACCTAGCTGAGTAAAGCTACCTAATGGCTTCATAGCTATTGAAGCTTTTTTCTTGAGACTGCTCTACAATTAAGATGGTCGGCTGTTCGGCTTACAATCTACATACCGTTTCATCCTGCAGAATTTTGTCACCATACTTTAATCGAGTCGATCTGCACCACGATTTTTAAGGAAAGCAACAATTTCTGCGTGTTTTTCCGGCGGAAAGGCGTCGACGATAGATCGGATTTCCTTGTTTATTTCTAAACGATTGGCTCCGAGGGCTTCTGCTTTCTCATACCAGCGAAGACCCTCAGCGAAGTCATAGACTTCAACATACAACGCACCAAGTAGCGTGCATGGTCGAAAATCGCCCGGAGCCAACTCATGTGCTTCCTCGGCAGTCCGTAACGCTTGATTGTGTTCGCACAAGTCGCGAAAAGCACCTCCACGCGTCGTCAGCAATGCGGAGCGCAACTTTTTCGAATTGCTTTGCCTAAGCGCCCCTTCAGTTATCGGAAGCGCTTTCAGGGGCTCATCGGCTTTCCGCCAGTGACTAGACGCATTGACCGCAGACCAGCCATTATGCGTTTTCTCCCATTCATTGCTAAAGGATTTTGCCATCAATCCATGGTGTGTCTTGCACAATTTTTCTGACCAGTAGGCAATGCCGTTGGATCCCAGCCACTTGAGATCCTTGTCGTTGATCGGCCGCCCGCTCGAAACTTCACGCAGTATTCGCATGACGCGCTTGAAGTCTCTCGGCTCAATGTAACCCAAACCGAATGAATCTCGCAGAGACCGTCGTTTACGTTTTTCTTCTCGTGCGGAAAAAAGGATCGCATTGCGCCGCTTCGTTCGTTCTGCTTGCGTCAACTGTTCAGAGTCGAGGAGCCTGAGGGCATCTGAAACAGACTGGGAATAAATCTCAGCATACATGTCCTTTTTCTGTGCACGCCCCAAAGCATATTTCCTTATTGTTGGAGTCTACCGCACCCTTGCGCGAAATGATTAACACTGCAAGTCAGCTATTACCCAGGAGAGGATCGGCGATCCAACCTTTTAATACATCGCAGTTTCGAGGTGCGCCGTAGCCTGTGCTACGGCGGCTCCATGCCCACGCAGCTTGCACTGCAAATAGCAATGCGTCGAGTGTGTCTGCTCCCGGATCATCGCAAAGGGACTTGTCGGCTTTGATGTTCAACTCATAGAGCTCCTGACCTCTCTCTATCATCTTTTCGAACAGCTCTGAGCGCTCTCAGCGCTTGGTTGCTCGACCACCGTTCCACCATGCTACAGGAGGATTCGAACATCCGGACGTGGGGGCGCCAGAACGCATCCCCTTAATCATGCGTGGGGAAACCTAGGACTTCGACATTCTAGGGATCCGGCGAACGGGCTTGAGTAAGGCGCTGAGCCATTCCTCGCCCACTTGCGTGATCGGGCCCATTGTTTGCGACGCAACACCCATCAGACAGATCCAGCTGCTGCTGATCTCCATTTTCTCAAACCCGAATTGTCCCTTCGACTCACGCTCTGGCCGACCACAACGGACCCAATAACTATGGCTGCTCCTATAGACTGAGTGAGGCTAAGCGTTTGTCCCAAGTATACCCAGCCGAGCACGACAGCTGTTACAGGACTCATCATGCCGAGCATCGAGACTGCACTGGGCTCCAGGCGCGCGATCCCACGAAACCAAAGAGCATAGGTTGCTGCAGCACCGATCAACCCAAGCCAAATAAGGCCGGCGACATTTGTCGCGCTGAGCGCAGGTAGAGGCGGCTCAAAGAACAGTGCGACTGGCAGCAGTATCAAACCGCCGGCTGTTAATTGCCACGCTGTGAAACTCAGCGCCGAGACCGGAGGTTGCCATTTCCGGCTGAGAACAGTGCCAGCAGCCATTGACGCGGCTCCTCCCAAACCCGCTGCTATGCCGATCCAATCAAGTTGTGCTTCTGGCCCGATCAGCAGCAGAGACACACCCATTACGCCAGTCGCGGCGGCACCGAGTGCACCAAGTCGTATTGGGGTTCCCAGCCATCCCCACGCCATCAAAATCACGATCATTGCTTGCAACGATCCTAGGGTGGCGGCCACACCACCGGGTCACTTCTCAGCGGAAATCAACACGCCAGGGCCGGAACGCGATCCAAGGCCACCTTGGAGCTCCCCTGCTTGATCATCGTGATCATGTTGGCGTTGGTGTATCCAGCCTGCGCGGCTATCTCAGCCTGGCTCTTGGTAGGTTTCAGCTCGAGCACCCTCCGTTCGACATACATCGCCATCCGGGTGTCTAAGTGCGGTTTCTTTGTCATCGCTATCCTCTCAGAATTGACGCAGCACTCACTGCATGTTTTCGATATAGCGAAGGGATGATTGGGGATTCCGAGGGAAACGATACGTCGTTTGTGTTCCCGTATTCTCGTTAACAGAAAGCGAGCTCAATACTTCCGCCTTGACGGTCACGACGTCGTGGTTTCAATTTCTCTCATAGGTTTAGTGTTTATTGGGGAAATATGTTGGCCTTCCGGTTCGTTCACACTGCAGATATTCATCTGGACTCACCGCTAAAGTCTCTAGCCATGCGCGACGAAGCACTGGCCGAAGTAGTCGGGAACGCGACACGAACCACATTCAGGCGGATGGTCGATCTGTGCGAGTCTGAAGATGTCCAGGCGCTGCTGATTGCCGGCGACCTGTATGACGGCAGTCAAACATCAATGAAAACTGCTCGGTTCCTCGCTCTAGAGATGGAGCGCTTAGACGCAGCGGGCATTCCGGTTTTCATTATCCGCGGCAACCACGATGCGGCATCTAAGATCACGCGTGAGCTGGCCCTGCCGGAAAACGTGACGGTTTTCCCAGGCAAAGCCCAGGTCGTCGAGACTTACTGGAACGATCATTCAATTGCTGTTCACGGGGTTTCATTTCGTGACCCCCATGCACCAAACACTCTGTTGGACCGTTTTGGGGCGCCGGTGATGGGGGCTTTCAATATCGGAATGTTGCATACGTCCCTCGGCGGGGCTCAGGGACATGATCCATACGCACCTTGCACGCTGGCCGACCTAAAAGCTACCGCGTTCGACTATTGGGCGCTGGGACACATCCACCAAAGATCTGTTGACGCCGGCACAACAACTGTCGTCATGCCAGGAATTCCTCAGGGGCGCGACATCGGCGAGGCAGGCAACAAGTCGGTGACGCTAGTTTCTGTCGCCGATGACGGTTCGGTCGAGCTGGAGGAGCGTCACATCGCGGTGGCCCAGTTCGAACGGCTCGAGGTGGACTGCCACCAATTGTCTGACTGGCCTGACCTTACCGAGGCACTGAAGCATGCTTTGCGCTCGGCACGGCGGGAACATGCTGCCGAACATCTGATTGTCCGGCCTGTGCTGACTGGAACGACACCACTGGCCTGGCGAGCGGGACGTGACCTCGACCTTCTACTCGCGGAAGCACAGAATGTCACCGAGCCGATCGGGTCACTTTGGATCGACAAGATCGAGCTTGCGTTGTCCGCCGCAAGCAATGCGTCCACTGGAGGCGCGGTAGAGGAATTAGCTCAGATCATCGCTCAGCGAAGTCTTCCCCCGAATGATCCGGCTGTTTTGGAAGACGTGGAACGACTTCTAAAATATCTTCCGCGCGAGTTGCGAGGGCTCCTGGGTGATAGCGAGGAAGAAACGGCCGCAACTATTGTCGATGCGATGCAGCAAGGTGCAATGGAAGTGCTTGCGCGCCTCGAAGAGACCGGTGGCTGAACAATGCGGTTGAACCGGCTCGACCTCACACGTTTTGGCAAGTTCACTGATCTGAGCCTGTCGTTTCCCGTTCCAACACCCGGAAGCCCCGACCTGCACGTGATCTACGGTGCAAACGAGGCCGGAAAATCCACCCTGCTTGAAGGCTGGCTGGACATGCTGTTCCAGATCCCTGTTCGAAGCAGCATGGACTTTCTTCACCCTTACCCGTCAATGCAGTTGGGGGCCGTGCTAGACATCAACGGGCAGACGCATGAACTGCTTCGGGTAAAGAAACGTGACAATTCTTTGCTTGACGCCAGCGGTAAACCGCTAGGTGAAGCATTGTTGCATGGCGGTCTGCGAGGACTCGACCGCACATCCTATGCAGCGATGTTCTCGCTGAATCGGCAAACCCTGGACGAAGGAGGCGAAAGCATCCTCGCCAGCAAGGGGGATCTCGGTGAGTTGCTGTTTCAGGCAAGCGCCGGGATGACCGATTTGGCGGCGCAGTTGGACGAATTGAATGCAGAGTCGGAGGGGTTCCTGAACAGAACCGGACGCAAGGGTGCGTTACGCGATCTTTGTGCCGCCTACGACGACTTGGGAAGGCAGATTAAGGAATTGGACACTGCTGCTTCCGAGTATGCTCGCCTATCGACTGAATGCGATCGGACCAAAGATGCCTGGCAAAAGGCGCGCGAGGCGGCAGAAGCTGCACAGACCGATGTAATCGAGACCGACCGCCACATCGCAGCACTACCGCTTTTGCCGCGGCTGGACCGTCTGGAGGCGGAGATCGCCAGTTACGGTTCACTACCAGAACCTCCAGAGGGATGGCTTGCCGAGCTTCCCGAACTTGACCGCAGGGAGACCGCCCTTGCCACCCAACTTGAGGCCGCGAAAAAGACTGTGGCAAGGTTGGTAGCCGAATTAAAGGATCTCCCATCCGACGGGCCGGTTCTGAATGCGCGCGAGGACATCGAGGCGGCGGAACAGTTGAAATCGGCCCATGACACCGCCGTGGAGGACTTACCCAAACGGCGCGGAGAGCTCGAAGCTAAGGCCGGAGCAGTCAATGATTGCCTGTCTCGACTTGGGCAAGTTGGAGCGGATCCGACCACGCTGTTGCCCGAGGCAAGAACCCTGGGGCGCCTGCGCGCGCTGATCGAAAAATGTTCTGGTGTGGAAACCGCGAGCGATTCCGCGACTGGAGAATTGCAGCGTGCTAAAGATGACGTCGAGCGCGCTGAACGGCGTTTACGTGAGGCTGGAGGCAGCGTGTCAGATTTGGGTGGGCTGGCCGGGTTGGTGCAAAACCTTCGCCGCGACGATCCTGTAGGCGCACACGATCGTGTAAGCACCGAGCTTGAAGAGACGGAAGCACGTTTGAATTCGGCCCTGTCTGCGCTTTCACCCTGGACGGGAAACAACGATGAACTGGCGAGTTTGACTCCGCCAGACGGCGCCACTCTTGAGCAACTGGACGCGGAAATCGCCGAGGCTGATAGGGCGGTCGACCGGGCGGATGATTGGCTGGAGCAACTAGAACAGTCTGTGACCCAAGCTCTCGCTCGACGCGATGCAATCGGAACAACTGCCGTGGTTACTCTGGAAGAGGCAGCTCAAGTGCGAACACGTCGGGAATTCGAATGGTCGCACCACCGTGCGAATCTGACGGATGAAACGGCAGAGCGCTTTGAAGTTGCGATGCGCCTCGACGACCAAGTGACTGCCACCCTTGCGGATCAGCGCGCCCATGCCGAAAAGACAGCCGAGGCCGAGCGTGCGTTGGTCGAAGCCCAACAACAAGTCGACGCTGCAAAAGTGAAATCGGCCGAGGCCAGAGAACGGCGCAAAAACCTGGCGAAACGGCTTGCCGGAATCGCTGCCAACGTCTCCCCCGCTCTCCCTACCGACATCGACCTGCCAACTTTCCGCGCTTGGCTCGACAAGCTCGACATAGCACAGGATGCCCTGGTCAAGCACGATGACAAGGCGCGCGATCTTGCCAGGCGCGTGCAGGTCGTCGCCCAGGCGCGTTTGGATGTTTCGAACGCTTTTGCACAGGCGGGCCGCGAAATACCCAAAGATACGAGCCTGGCCCTAGCTCTTGAAACCGCCCAATCTCTCTTGGACCAGGTGTCTAAGGTTGAGGCTTTGAGCGAGACCGAGGCCGAGGCCCGCCAGAACCTGACCAGACGTGAGCGCAACAAACTAGAGGCAGACGACGCGCGCGCCGAATGGCAGGTAAAGTGGGAAGCCGCCTGTGCCGACACTTGGATGGCCGACGCGCCGCCCGCTGTCGACGAGATGCGTGCGATCCTCGAAGAGCTCGAACGGCTGCGTGAACATCAGGGCCGCATCGGTGAACTGACCCACCGGATAACAACCATGCAATCCAACCGCGAAAGGTTTGAACAAGAGGCTTGCGATTTGGCGGTTCGCCTCGAAATGCCTACCGATCTGCCAGCGACTGATCTGTGGCGTGACATCACCCGGCGACAGCGCGCAGCGGAGAGCCGCGAAGATCAGCGAGCCAACCTCACAGATCGTTTGACAACGGCCACACAAGCCCTCTCGGAGTTGGAAGAGGAAGCCGAGATTCATCGTAATCGGACCGTCGAATTTTCCCGTCACTTTGGAGTCGAAGATTGGGCCGAAGCGCGCGATGCGCTCACGCGAGCAGGGGAACTGTCGAAACTGCGTGAAACTCAGCGCGAACTGACCGAAGACCTCTGTGCAGGGATGCGATGCGATACAGTCGAAGAAGCACGTGCGCAACTGCGTGAACTAGATGCCGATGCACTCACCGCACGCGCTGACAGCCTGCGGACCGAATTGAAAACCCTGCGCACAGCACAGGAAGAAGCACAGGACGACTTCCGCAAGGCGGAAGACGCCGTCGAAGCGGTCGGTGGCGATGACGCAGTTGCCCGTCTGGAAGAACAACGCCAGACATTGTTGCTTGAGATTGGGGACGGCGCCCGGCGCCACCTACGGCAGCGTTTGGGGCTCTTGGCAGTCGATGCTGCTCTCAGGAGCTATCGTGACACTCACCGCAGCGGTATGCTCGAACGCGCATCAGAAGCCTTCCGCATCATGTCGCGAGACCGATATTCTGGCCTTGCCGCACAGCCGGATGGTTCCCGCGAAGTATTGGTGGCGCTGGCCGCTGGGGGTGGCTCGAAACAGGCTGACCAGCTCTCAGACGGCACCCGGGCTCAGCTCTACCTTGCGCTACGCATCGCAGGCTACCACGAGTTTGCTCGCAACAACGGCCCAGTGCCGTTCATTGCCGATGACATCATGGAAAGCTTCGACGACGACCGCACCGCCGAGGCCTTCGGCCTGCTAGCTGAGATGAGCAAAAGCGGCCAGGTGATCTACCTGACTCATCACGCGCATCTCTGCGACATCGCGAGAAATATATGCCCATCTGTGTGTATTCACGAGTTACAGGGCTAAAAGCGTTGTGTTCAACATCTTTACTTTTTGTTGAACATACGCCATGTTCAACAAAATTAAAATCCGTTGAGCACAGTGGGAGCCAAGATGTTCACGCGCCATTCATCCATAGCACATGCCGCTTATCACGATCTCCTGCGTTCACTGCGGGACGATTCTGTTTCGGACATCCGGGGCACCCCCACACGAGTCGAACGCAACGACAGGACCTACTGGTATGACACCTACCGGGTCGGTTCCGATGTCAAAAAGCACTACTTGGGAGAGGATTGTGAGGAACTGCGCGGCAGGCTGGAACAGCACAAAACTTTGAAAGCCCAACAGGAAGACCGCCGCCGCAACCGGGCGCGCCTCGTGCGGCTCCTAAGAGCAGAAGGTTTCCTGGGTCTGGACGCTGCCACGGGCAGCCTGCTCTCTGCGATGGCAACGTCCGGCGTATTTCGTCTAGGCGGCACCATAGTGGGGACCCACGCCTTCCGCCTCTACGAAGGTGAATTGGGTGTGCGTTTCGACATGGATATGACCGCTCACACGGATGACATCGACATCGCCAGCTTTTCTAGGTTGTCGCTGGTGCTGGAGGACACTGCATCACCACCGCTGGAAGATGTGTTCCGTGATTTCGACTTCATGGCGCAGCCCACTCTCACGGCCGGACGCACCTGGCGTTGGAAACAGACACGAGGCAACACGCTGATTGAATTCCTCACTCCATCATTTGGTGAGGATGAGGATGTGCGCGAACTGCCCGCTTTGGGAGTGGATGCGCAAGGGCTGCACCACCTGAACTACCTCATCGCGGAGCCAATCAACGCTGCTGTAACCTACCGGAGTGGCGTTTTGGTGCAGATCCCGCAGCCAGAACGCTATGCCATCCACAAGTTGATCGTCGCGGACCGTCGCCGTCCCGGTGAAAATGCCCTCAAAGCAGAAAAGGACAGACGACAGGCCGCGTTTCTAATAGAGGTGCTTTCTCAGGATCGGCCGGATGAATTGAATGACGCCTACGAAGATGCACTCTCTCGTGGCCCCAAGTGGCGTTCTAGGATTGAGGCCAGCCTGGATCGCATGCCGAAAACGCAGCGGCTGTTACGGGAACTGCAGGATTAACGCGCATGTAGACAGTGCTCCCAGGTTCAATGAACCTGTCGAACCGTGTCTTAGTTGGTTTGCTTGGCAAAGCAGCTTGAAAAACAGGGCTCCTTTGACCAAAAATCAATGGCTTGGCCCTCTGCACCGGTCTTCGGGAGGCAGGGGCCGGATGTTCGAATCCTCTCACTCCGACCAGTAAAACAAGGCGCCCGAGGGCGCCTTTTTTAGCAGATCGACCGCAACAATATCCGCAACGCTTCGTCTGCCGGATGTACTTGGCTCTGTCGCAATCTACATCCATAACATACGGCAGCAGCAACTCGTATCTTCCAGTCTTGATCTCTGCGATATTCTTAACCTCTTCTGGACATATTGACCGATAAGGAAAGCCCGATTCACCAGTGGAAAAGATGCACACCTTTGAGGGCGCCAGAGGTGCGCGATTGGATCGAAGGCAGGGAATCCAGCAGCGATTGAACATGGGGGCCAACTGGGGGCTAAAGCCTAATAGAATTTATAAATACTTATATTTTCAAAACTTTAGTTGATCAAAATGGTGCGGGTGGAGGGACTTGAACCCCCACGCCTTGCGGCGCCAGAACCTAAATCTGGTGCGTCTACCAATTTCGCCACACCCGCAACTCAGCGCCGCAGCGCTGGAATGAAGCGGTCAATAACAAAGCTTGCTTCCGAGCGCGAGAGGTAAAATACACGTATCGCCAAGTTTGTAGATCCTCTGATGAGATATTGAGCAACCACGGTACCTCATGAAAATGTAAAGCCCTAAGAGACTTGTCAGTGGAAAACTGATGGGAACATCAGTGGCCGTGAAACCCGATATCCTGAGGGACAAAGACCACGCAATTTTGGAAGAGCTGTTCATTCCTGCAGAAGTTTAGATTTCGGCCAAGTTAGCCTGCGAAATATCTCGTTTACGTTGACCAAAGGCCAAAAAGACAAGCTGACAGCCTGTTGCCAGATCACCAATAGCGAATATAGAAATCATCCTTCACTGCCCTCACATGCTCATAGTTAAATCCTTGGGACGAAGCGCGGGATTACCCACCCCAACATCCCAAGAAACGCATCTGCGACCCTTTCCAACTCAGAGAGAGACTTCAGGTTTCTGAAATAACAAGAATGGCTTACTCAGCTGTGGTGCCCTTCACGGCCACACAGATTATCGAATGACCTGTACCGTCAAGTGCAAGCAATAGTGTTCCGCCGGTCCCCGCTCGGTTTCACACTGTAGGTGCCGAGTGGCGCTTGCGTCATAGGCATTCCCGCGCAGGTTGAGGCATTCTCAAGAGCGCTCCACCACAAAGCTGCCACATTTCAAACGCTAAAAAATCTTATTCACGTCAAAATAAGACCGCCTTGAAGGGTCTTGTTGTTTAGCAGGAGTTAATGAGTCTTTTTTGCCACTTTGGCGCCGGTACGAGTTTCCTGCTCAACTCCAGTACAAGGTTTACTGCTGTGACCGATCTGAATTCCTCCGCTACTGCCGAGCAAGAGGCTGTCTTCTTTGCTCGTGAAAGCTTTCTTGGCGAACTCAAGATCCTGAACCGGGACCATCCGAACACGGGCTTTGGGATTTCGCTCCGAACCCATTCCGGAGACCACTACCTGCTGGCCAATGCGCGTATGCCATTGCCCGCGGTCAAATCCGAGGGTTTCCCGACCGGACGCCGCGTTGCGTGCCTTGAAAACGGCGATCGCTTCAGCTCGATCGAGGTGCTGGCTGATGCCAAGGCTTACGAAACCATCAGCCCGCGCGCCGAGGCTGACATTTTGGGCAACGCTTTGGACCTGATCGCACGTATCGACACCCTGACAGGAATTCCAACGGGCCGTCCTTCGCTTGAACCCCGCATCGCTGCTACGGGAACCGGAGGTTAAGCATGGCGCGCAATGATCACCTGTTGTCTGTAGGCAACGAAGCTCTGGCGCCGATGACTTCGGCAATGTCATCACTGACGGCGCAGATTGATCAATTGACTGAGGTGGCTGATGCGCGCTCCTCGGCACGTCTGGCAACACTCAAGACCCGGATGGAAAACTTCACCGCCAGCATCACCATGGTCGGTCAGGTAAAAGCGGGCAAATCATCGATTGTAAACATTCTCGCAGGGCGCCCATCTTTGCTTCCGTCGGATGTGAACCCGTGGACGTCGGTCGTCACAACCCTGAACATCAACACGCGCCCGCCGGGCGATACCAAGGCCAAGTTCACCTTCTTTGAGCAGGAAGAATGGGACAACCTGATGGTCGGGGGTGGCCGGTTGGGCGAGTTGGCCAACCGTGCCGGTGCAGATGACGAGATGGAGGACATTCGCCGTCAGATTGGCGAGATGAAAGCAAAGTCCGAAGAGCGTCTTGGAAAGCACTTTGACCTGATACTTGGCCAAAGCCACCAATACGACCACTTCGATGAAGAACTGATCCAAAGATATGTGTGCCTGGGCGATGAGGACGACCCGGATATCAATCCAAAAACCGGCCGGTTTGCAGATGTGACCAAGTCGGCCGAGTTGTACATGGATATCCCTCAGTACCCGATTGCGCTGAAACTCTGTGATACGCCGGGTGTCAACGATACCTTCATGGTGCGTGAACAGATTACCCTGCGCAGCCTGCGCGGGTCCGAGGTCTGTGTTGTGGTGCTTGCCGCAAGCCAAGCCCTGACCACCATGGACATGGCCTTGATGCGGATCATCGCCCAATTTGAGAACCGTCAGATCGTCTTGTTTGTGAACCGGATTGACGAGTTGTCAGACCCGGTTAACCAGGTCCCCGAAATCCGCGACCGGATTCTGGACACTCTGAAACAGAACAACATCGACGCAAAGACTAGTGTCGTGTTCGGCAGTGCCTTGTGGGCTGAGGCAGCGCTGACCGGGAACCCCGAGATTCTGAACGAGGAATCCCACGAAGCACTCAATACTTTTTATCTCGCTGCTGGATTCGGTGATCAGGCACCCTCGCTTGACAAAATCTGGGCATTGTCCGGATTGCCTGACCTGCTGCTGGCGATAAACGAGCGTATTGCAGAAGGTGCCGGAGCGCGACTGATAGACCGGGTTCGCCATCGCGCCCGCAACATTGCCAGCCAGATTCGTGCCACCGCCGTGGCAAAGACTCTGTCAGAGGGTGAAGGCGTCGCGCGTGATCTTGATGGTGTTTCGCCGGAAGATGCGATTGCGAAGGTTTCTGCGGAATATGAAAAGAAAGCGGCCGAACTGACCAACGCATTACGCGACAAAGTACTGGAGCGCCTGAACTCGGCCGAGGCAAGTTTTGTGAAGCGCGCAACAGATTCCCTGATCGCGCATCTTGAGATGAATGGCGAGCAAGGCACCTGGCAATACGACCCGGCTGGCTTGAGGACGCTGCAAAAAGCTGCCTATTTCAGTTTTGCCCGCGCAATGCGTAAGGATGCCGGGGCGCTCTACTCAACTGCGGCTGCAGATGTCGAAGCGCTGTATCACAAAATTCTTGGCAACCATCTGGGCGAGTTCAGCATCGAAGCACCTATCGTGCCGCGTGTTCCACCACCATTGGGGATTGGCCGGACGATTGCCCTGGACTTGCAAAGTACCTGGTGGCGACGCTGGTGGCAAAAGCGCAAAGGCTTTGAGGCATACGCTGCCGATTACACACGCCTGATCGCGTCCGAGGCAAATTCGATCACCAAGGATATCGAGGAAAACCAGATAGCGGCAGTGTTGGAAAACGTACGCGCTATTCTGGCGGACTTCATGCGGGAACAGAAGGAAACGCTGCTGAGCATCTCATCATCAGCGGACAAAAACTCCGGCCAGGCCTCGGCAGCGATGGCGGGCCTGCAACCTCAGAAATCGCGAGACGAAATTCTGGGTGACATCCTGAAAGACCTAAGCAACGAAGCGGCATAAGTAGAAAAATGGCAAAAGATTCACAAACACGCTTTGTTTCACCGAAAGCATGGGAACGTATCGAGCAGTGGTCCCGTCGCAAACCGGTTTTCGCTTTGATGGGTGAATTCAGCGCTGGCAAGTCCACACTGATGAACTTTTTACTGCGAACGCAAACCTTGCCGACGCAGGTTACCGCGACCCAGTTACCACCGGTCTGGTTTAGCTGGGGCAGTGAAACACCATACATCAAGCGGCATGACGGAAGCATCGAACCCATCGAACTGGATCAGCTTGAGACTGTTGGCGTCAACGACGCGCAGTTCGTTCGCATCTTCCTTGAGGCAGATATTCTGGAAGCCGTCGATCTGATTGACACCCCCGGAATTTCGGACCCCAAGATCTCGACAGATGTCTGGCAGCGGGCAGTCGGACAGGCAAACGGGGTCATTTGGTGCACCCACGCGACCCAAGCCTGGCGCGAAACCGAACGCGCAACATGGGTTTCGCTGCCGGACCGCTTGCAACACAACTCGCTGCTGTTGGTGACGCGGGCCGACGCACTAAACCTTAAGGATCGTCAAAAGGTTCTGCGCCGCGTCAATCGCGAAGCCGGACACCTCTTCAACCGATCCATTCTGTTTTCCGCCCGCGATGCGATCAATGCCCGTGACAAGACGGGCGACGCCGAAATGTGGTCGCGCAGTGGTGGCGGCAAGATGATCGACAGTTTTCTGGAAATCACAGAACAGATCATGGACAATCGCGCCGATCAGCTGGCACGGTATCAGATCGACAAAAGCCAGTCCGGCGCATTCAGGGTTCAACCGCTGCGCCCTGCCCGCAAACCAGACGACCGAGAGGCACTGGCAGACGTCACCGAAGCTACTCCTCTGCGGCTGGTCAATCCTTTGGAAAACGAACAGCGACCTGGAGCCGACGATCATAATGTCGTAACAAGTTTCCCCATCCGGCCAGCCCGTGTAGAGCGACGCCTTGACGAAGGCGAACGGGTTCGGATCAACCCAGAAGACGCTGAACGGCTGCGGGCTGAAATGGTATCAGACCCCGAGCAGATGCTCGATGAAACCGATACCAGCGACGAGTTGCGTGCTTTCTTCAAGGATACTGCGAACGATCCGCTTGAATTGAAGAATGTCGCCGGTCTGGAAGAAGACGTGGATGAGTTCGACCTGTCCGGTGAATTCGACGATGCTGATGATGCGGACGATCTGCTGGATGAAGCTCCAGATGCTGAAACGGGCGACAAGTCCGTTGATGACGTGCTGACCTCCTTAAACACGACGTTGCGGGAAGCCTCGGTCGAAGCGGATGAAATTGAAGTTTTCACGCCGGAAGTTGAATCGCGTGATGATCGGGGTATCGAAGTCTCGGTATCCTCCATTGCGGCGCTGATGGCGGCTCAGCCAGAGAACAACGCCGAGGATTACGAACCTGAGCCTGAGACAAACGGTTTAATAGAAGTCGTGGCCTCAGTCGAGGAAGAAGCCCGCAATATCAGTCACGAACCGCGCATTAATCTTCCGGAATCCGCAATCGAGTCGCCCCTTAGCGCGTCGGATATGTGGCGGGAAATCACAAACAACGAAGAGCTGCCAAAGGACGCAGACGGGCTTCAGAACGTATTCAAGGCCTTTCTTGCCGAATTTGACCAGATCGCAGTTGAATATAGTGCGAAACATTCCAAACACGCCCTGCAAGCCATTCCAAAGTCAAAAGAAAACAGCAGTGCAGAGTGGCATGTTTTGTAAGGATGCCTTAATCAAGGCGCTGAGAAAAAGGACGATAAAGAGTTAAATGTCCATTCAGGATGCATTGAACACCGCGATTGAAACAATACCCGACTGCATCGCAGCCGGGTATATCGACATGGAGACCGGCATGCTTTTGGGCAGCAGTGTCTCTGATTCCGATTGCGCTGAATCGCTGGACACTTTGGCAATCGCAGTGGCCAATCTGTTTCAGGGGCGTGGTGTCGCTGCATTTGAAGCGCTCTTGCACGAGGCCGGAAACACTGATGAGGAAAACGCCGGGTTCGGGGAAATCGCGGTGTTTTCAAAAGACCGATTGAAAATCTTTTTGCGGACCCAGGAATATCCTGATCATGTGGTCTGCTATATCTGCCGCAACAGCACAAATGTAGGACTGGCACTCACGAAATCGCATCTCAGCCTCAAGCCGGTTGCGGCCGCAGTCTGAACGGGACCAGAGGGGGTCACGGTATGATGGACACAGACATTCTCGACATGCTCGAAGATATCGGGCGGTCTTCGGTTGCGCGCCTGTCTCCGACGGTGATTGTCCCCGGTGAAACTGCAACAGCCCGTCGCGCGGCTGTACTGCGTTTCATTCGCGGAACAATATTACCCCGGCGACTGGAGCTGACCGCGGCAAACGGAAGCTGCCTGAAGATCGAAGTGAACAGCTCCCGGATCACGGATGTGTTTCAAGTACCGTCCGGGAAGATCCCAGATTTCGAAACGGAATCACGTACCGCGCTGGTCGACAAACTGGCCCAACTGGTTTCTGACATTTCAGCCGCCCCTGCCCCGCTGGAACTGATGTCTGGAAAACCCGCCTCGTCGCTGGAGGCTGATGATGTTGGTATCACCTTGAGTGAGATCGAGAATGCCTGCGCCGGAATTGAGCTTTCCTCTGAGCCCATCGTGTCTGTCGTTCCCGATGTTGAAAAATCTTCAGACAACAGCCCTGCCCCGGTAGCAGAGTCGGGCAACTCCTTGGCACAACAGTTTTTTGACGGGGCTGCACGCTTTGCCACAGGTCGTGTCCTTGTGGGCAGTATGGAAAACACTGCGCTGGCTTTCGAAGGAGCCTGCAAACCTTCCGAGGGAATGCACCCCAATCAAGAGATTTTGGCACGTTTTGTTTCGGATCTTGCTGGTTGGAACAACGACACCCGGGACGAATTCGAAGGCCCACATCTGATCGTCATACGGCCATCGGGTGGTAAGGGTGCGGGCATGGCAATTCTGAGCGATAACGAACAGATTGCTGTGGCCATCCACGATGCCCGCAAACTTGGTGCGGTCATTAATCTGTGGACATCTTTGGGGGAGGTTGAGGAATGACTACCCCTAAAGCATTCAAATTTTCGACTAATTCAATGCGTTGTTTTTTTGTAGTCAGGGTAAAGAGTAATGAGTGAAACACATCGTCGCGAGCTTATTCGCATCGCAGAAGACATGAACGGGACGAGCAATGACGAAACACGTCAGTTCATATCGCGCATCATTGGTGATCTGGGGAAACTGAAACCGTCAGTTGCCTTTGTAGGACAAATCAAAGCAGGAAAGTCGCGCTTGATCAACGGCTTCACCGGTCAGGCAGAATACCTGCCGTCGGACGTGAACCCCTGGACGACCGTGATCACCGACATGCATTTCGGGCACCCGAACGGTCGAACCGAAGGAGCCGAGTTCCATTTCTTCGACAACTATCAGTGGCAATCACTGATCGCCGAAGGCGAAGAGTTGCGCAACATGTTCCCGGATGACGAGGACAGCTACAAGCGCGAGATGATCGAAGAGCAGGTCGAAGCCATGAAGACCCGGGCGCGTCGGCGACTGGGGGACAGTTATGAACAGCTTTTGGGTCAACATCACGATCTGGATCAACTGACATCCGATGATCTGGCGCGTTACGTGTGCGCTGGGGACGACCCCGCAGAAGATGGGACAGTTGACCCCGGCAGTGATCGCGGACTTTACAGCGACATCACGCGCAAGGCCGAGGTCTATTTTGACATCGGACATTTCCCATTCCCTCTGACCGTCACCGATACGCCCGGAGTAAATGACCCCCTGCTGATCCGTGAGGAGATTTCCCGCCAGTATCTCAAAGAATCCGATTTCTTTGTGGTGGTTCTGTCAGCGCATCAGGCGTTGTCGCGTGCGGACCTGAAACTGTTCCGGCTGATGCAGGCACTGGAACTTGGACAGATCGTTGTCTTCATCAACCGTGTCGATGAATTGGGCGGCGGGGCCGAAGATGCGGCAAAGGTGCGTCTGGATGTTGTAGACGGGCTGGAAAAAGCTTTGGGTACTTCGAATATCGATGTCCTGATGGGCAGCGCACAATGGGCGCATTATGCGCTGACCGGCGATGAAACCGGTGTGAATCACGATCATATTCTGGCGTGGTTGCGGGCGCACCCGGAACAGATGCAACAATACCTGAACGGTGTGGCAGAGATCAAACAAGGACCGGGGCCCATCAGCCGTGAGGCTGTCTTGCGGTTTGCTGCTATGATCGCGTCAGGCTTGCCCGATTTACGACGCCATGTCACTCAGGCGTTGACGGAGGGGCCGATAAACGAACAGTTGCGGATGGCGTGGCAGCATCTCGACAGCTTCGCGCGTGGCGAACTGGAGCGATCCCAGGTACATCTTCGTGCCCTGCAAGATGAAGGCAGCGCGGGTGCGCGCAGCGCTGAGGACAGCGACAAGACGCTGGGCGATCTGCGCAAACTGATTGCGGACAAAACGCAGGACATTGTCAGGGACATGGACGACGTTCTGTCAAACCTGCGTGGAGTCATGGATGACACGGTGTCCGAGTCTGTCTTTGTTGTGGTGCGCGGGCCTGAAGGACAATCCCCATTGCTTGCCAAAGGTGGCGCGACCGAGTTGAATTTCTCACCACTGCGCGAACACATGCGCGAGCTGGTGCAAGGCGCCTCGCAAGTGGTTCGCCAACGCATGCTAAGCGAACTTTACGCGATCGATATGCAATGCAACGCCGCTTTGCGGGCACTGCCGGGGTGGCAGGAGCCGGTCGACAATCGCATGAACACAAGTGCGGTACGTTGGTTTCGCCCGGACACCACTGCGCTAACCCGTGGCATTACGGTTGAGCTACGTGTAAACTGGTTGTCGCGTCTGATATCGCGCAACAGCGTTGTGACGCGGGCCGAGCGCATGATAGTGCAGGAATTCGAGTTGATTGGCGATGACCTGATCGACACAACACGCGAAAACCTGCTGGACCGGTTGAAAACCGTTCTGGATCATTACTTGGCTCTTTTGGCAGGCCATCTTGAGCACCGTTCCGGGGCGGGTGAGTTGAATGCTCAGGCGAAAGCACAAGCTGCGTTCGAGCGGGCGCGCCGTATTACCGACGAGTTGGAAAGTGTCTTTGGAACAAACAACGTTGACGAACGACAGGCAGAGGCTGCGGAATGATTGAGTTTCCCGGAACCGAACAGGAAGTGCGGCAGCTGGAGCGCTTTCTGACAGCGACAGAAAAATTGTCGTCGGACCCGAAATTGGAGGATATGCGCACGCGGGCCCTCGCCCACGCCGAGCGCCTGTCCAACGCGGTCAACATCGGTTTCGCAGGGGAGTTCGGAGCGGGCAAGTCAAGCCTTGCGAACATGCTGGCAGGGGCGGATATCCTTCCAACCGGGCCGCAGCATCTGAAGCTGCCGCTTGTCATCGTTGCCTACGCGGATACGCCCGAGACGACTGTCGGCTGGTGGAACAGGGAACCCAAGACATACTCTGGCATCGCGCTGGAAAAGGCCGCTGCGGATGAGCCGGATTTTATTTCGGTTGGATTGAACACACCTGCTCTCAAAGAGATATCGCTGTTCGATCTTCCCGGCTCTGGCGCATTGGATGATACATATAAACAGACACTGGACCTGCTGAAATTCGTCGACTGTGCCATCTGGTGCACCAATGGCACAAGCGCATGGCGCGAAACCGAACGGCATTTGTGGGCGCAGGTGCCGCCCGAGCTAAGAGCCAACAGCCTGCTGGCGGTCACACATGCTGATCTGCCCCCGGTGCAGGCCGCTCTGGATCGGGTACTGGCCCGATTGAACAAAGAGAAAGAGGGACTGTTTCGCGCTGTGGTCCCAATTGGCACGCCCGTCGCGGTGCGCGCCATGGCTCAAGAGCCGGAGCCTGATTTCGATCTTTGGGAAAACTGTGGTGGCCAGGAACTCGCGGAAAAGGTCCTTGATGCGGCGTCTGACCGGCGGCGCAGTGACCTTGACGCTGCCCGGAAGGATCTGAAGCACGAGTTTCTGCCATTCTTGGAAACATTGAAAGGGCCAGAGCCGGAACCGGCCGTCAACGATGCTGCGTCAATGCAGTCAACGCTGGGGTCTGCCCTTCCGCCACTGAACAACCCCATTCTTGAAGACTGGCTGGCAGCTATTGCCAGCATTTATGAAGATCTGCGTGACACCGCTGCAATCGAACCCGCGGCCTTTTTGCAAAGCTGCCAGGAAATCGTCGAAGATTTCGCGGAACGGTTGGACCAAGGTGGCGAAATCGATCCGGATGCTGACTGGATTCCGGCCGAGTTTGAAAAAGCGACTGACTTGTTATTGTTGCTTCAGTTTGAAAGCGGCGATGCGCCTTTGAAAGACGCAATCAACATACTTGTGCAGCTTGGTGATAACCTTGCCTGGGCTGGCAGTACCGTTGCCGCAGCACAATCCAAAACCGGGACCTAGCACTTTCCATCAGGATTGAAGCGATTCGAAGGGCCGAAGAATCGGCCCTTTATTGTTTCGAATTCGTAGACCAACAGACCTGTTTGGGGTCATCAGTTTTCGTTTTCCCCACCCCTTTAGTCAATATGTAGTATTTGCATGTAGAAGCCATACTATATATGCCATACTAAAAAAACGATCCTTAGTGAAGCCATCAGGCGGCCCCATTAAAGTCAAATTTGAAACGTCTAACCGTTCTTAAGTGTCCTGCGGTTGTTTTTGGTTGTGAGTTCGTGGGCTGCCGGCCCTGTTAAATAAAGCCGCAAAATGAGTAGAACGGGCGGATTGAAATGAGCCACAACCAGGCTGTCGGTGCAACGCACGACGAACCAAAGATTGAAGGACTGCAACCGGGCGCAAAGCTGTTGCGCGGTCAGTACGAGATTATCCGGTATCTCAGCAATGGCGGATTTGGGATCACCTATCTTGCGCGCGACAGCCTTGAGCGCGATGTCGTGATCAAGGAATGCTTCCCCGGTGCATTGTGCCGTCGCAACGGGGACCAGGTTGAGCCGAACGACCCGTCTTACAAAGATGATCTGCGCGCCATTATCGACCTGTTTATTCAGGAAGCCCGCAATCATGCACGTCTGGTGCACCCGAATATTGTCGACGTGCATCAAGTGTTCGAAGACAACGATACCGCCTATATCGCGATGGATCTGATCCGCGGTTGCGACCTGCTGGACTATGTTGAAAATCCGGAAAACGTCGGCGGCCCTGACTTTATAGTGCAGGTAACGGAAAAGATGCTGTCCGCGGTGTCGTTCATCCACCAAAGCGGGATGCTGCACCGTGACATTTCTCCCGACAACATCCTGATTGACGAGAACGGAAACCCGGTTCTGATCGATTTCGGTGCCGCGCGTGAGCAAGCCGCAAACAAGTCGGCCGCATTGTTGACCCTACGCGTCATAAAAGACGGGTATTCGCCGCACGAGTTTTACGTCCGTGGTGCCGAACAAGGGCCCAGCAGTGACCTCTATGTTTTGGCTGCAACCCTTTACCATGCGATCAGTGGCGAACGCCCGGTCGACGGTCAGAGCCGCCTGAATGCGTTCAACAACGGGCAGGACGACCCTTATGCACCCTTGGCGGGCCGCTTTGACGGATACCCCGATGGATTCCTCGAAGCAATCGACAAGGCAATGGAAGTGCACGCAACGGACCGTTTGCAGACAGCCTTGGATTGGCTGCGCATGTTCCGCGGACCTGGCGTGATGTTCGATACATTCGCCTATCGCCCGGTTTCTGTGATTGTCGGCATGGATCGCATGGACAAGGAAGAAGAAAAGGCGCGGATCAAGGCCGAAAGCGAAAATGCCGAAGCGGTTGTGACGGCTCTGCTCGCCGGGAACTCGGACATTGTTCGCGAAAACGAAAAAAAGAATGAACCCGAGATGGCAAAGATTTCTGCAAAAGCGGAAACACCGGTCGCAGTTGATACCGTGGTTCAGAGCGGATCCGGTGGCAGCGGCAAGATGATCGCTGGTGCAGCAGTGCTTGTGGCAGCGTTGGCTGCAGGCGGTTTCTTCGTGATGTCCGGCGACAAAGGTGAAGAACAAGCTGAGGTTACGGCGACGCTACCTGAAGCAACCACACAAACTGCCGAAGCAGAACCGCCCACGGTGGAAGAACCCGTGGCGGAAACACCTGAACCCGAAGTCGCGGTCGCTTCAGAGCAACAACCTGAACCAGAAGAGCCTGTCGAGCAGGCGCAAGTTGAACCTGCGGAACCAACCGCCACAGAAATAGCGTCCGAATCTTCTGAGACGGCCGGTGTTCAGGAACAGCCTGCAGAACAAGAGATTGCGGCGGCTGTTGCCGAACCAGATGCTGACGTTGCTTCCGGCACTCCAGCCGAACAACAGGTATCTTTTCACCATTGGGATGTTGAAATCCCCTTCCAGACGTCCCGCCGCCGCACCGCAACAGGTGCAACTATTGCGGTTACCGGTGTGGACGCCAATCAGGACATGAGCGTTATCGGCGAATGGGTGGAAACCGGAGTTGTGATCTTTACTCTGAACGGCAACCCGGTTCGTCAGGACATCTCTTTCGCAGCGCAAGTCCTGGACAAGCTGAGCGTCGACCCAGATGGCTTTACACGGGTTGCAGCCCGCTACCGGCCGCTTGGAAAGACCCGCGCGCAAAATGGCCTGCTGGCACTGCCTGTGCTGCGCTCGGTAGGATTGGAGAACGGTTACTCGTTCACAATCAGCAACTCGGGAAGTGAAGGGTGGCAAACAAAAGTGAGTTCGGTTCCGGCCGAGGCGACGGGTAACCTGCGAAAAGGCGATGTTCTGTTGAGCGAAAGCCAGACCGGCATGACATTGGATGAGTCCGAAAGCATTGATGGCATGCTGGCTGCGCTGGTTTCCGACAGTCAGCCAGAGGCAAAGCTGACCGTGTTGCGCAACGGTGCTGAAGTAGCTGCGACCATGCAGCTAGCGCAGGAGTGATCTGACCGGTTCATTTTTGATCTGCCAGTGTGTGTTTACTGAGGGCGGCGTTCAGTTTGCCGCCCGGCGGGAACCGGCCCGCCGCAGAGAGTACCAGTTTCCATGTTTTCAATTGAGTGTCTCTGCGTTGTTCCACGCAGGGTTAGGTAGCAGCCCCATGGCACAAAAGGTCCGTGCCAACAATTCGAAGGTGTCGACACCATGTTCAAATACAAAAGCCCTCTGAGCCGGCTTCTCGAAGGTGCCGGCAAATCCAAAGAAGATGATGTAGCTGAAAATGCTCATGCAGCAGACAGCGCTGTGCCTGAAACGGTAAAGCAGGAGCCTATCGCGGACTTCAACGCGCTGCGCGCCGCACTGGCCGGTGGAAACATGACGTCTGACTCTTACGAAGAAACAGACGAGCTTATCCGTGAAGAGAAGATGCCGGAATTCGACGAAGTTGCGGCTGAAAACGCGGAAGAACCGGTTGAAGTGTCCATCTTCGTTGAAGATGCAATTGACGAGGACGACCAAGATACCAAGAACTTGATGGCCGACCCCGACGATGACGAAGTCTCGGACGATCATATCATCACTTTGCATGTAGCCGACGAACCTGCCGAAACACCGGATGAAGATACGCTGCCTCTGGGTGTAGCGGAAATGAGCGCGCTGGAAGCGGTGGAAGCTGAGGTTGCAGCCCCATCCGTGCAAGAACCGGCAGTGGTAGAAGAGGTTGCCGTACAGACTCAACCCACGCCTGCCGCCCCGGCCGAAGACCGTCGCTCGCGGGTCAAAACAACGTTCCTTGGGTTTGAGCGTGCGGACACGCATGTTCAGGAATTGATTGAAACATCAGAACCCGTCTCAAAAACCGAAGCCGCTCAGGAAACATTCCCGGTTGGTTGGCTGGTGGTGACGGCAGGTCCCGGACGGGGCGCCAGCATCACCCTGACCGAAGGCCTGATGCAAATCGGTCGAAACGATGACCAGGCGATCCAACTGGATTTCGGCGACACAGGTATTTCACGTTCGAACCACGCCGTTATTGCTTATGACCCCGAAGATCGAAAATGCTATCTGGGGCATGGCGGTAAGGCCAACCTTGTTCGCCTGAATGGTAAACCCGTTCTGAGCACAATCGCGCTCTCCAGCGGTGATCTGATCCGCATCAGTGAAACCTCAATCCGATTTATGGCCTTCTGCGATGAAGGTTTTGATTGGCGGGATTCCTGATAGATGCTGGCGACTCCGGCATATGATGTTGCGCTGATCCTGAACCAGGGTCAGCGGGAAACGCAGGAAGACGCGATTGCTGCGCGCATGTTCGATGCATCGGACGCGGGCTATATTGCGATCGCTGACGGTATGGGTGGCCACGAGGCGGGCGAAGTGGCTTCAGAAATGGTGATTACCGCCTGGCGGAACGCGCTGGATAGCGAGCTAGAAGCCGATACCTTAAATGAAGGAGCCGCAATTGACGCGCTGCCGTTGGCAGCCATGCAAGCGAATGCAGCGATATCCGACCATAACGAGGCACAGGGCCAGGGTTTCAACATGGGCTCCACCTTGTTGGGTGTCCTCTTTCTGGGTCAGCGTGTGTTCAGGATATCGATCGGAGACAGCCCCCTTTACCTGTTCCGCGAAGGCAGGTTGACACAGGTGAACGAAGACCACTCGATGGCCCCCGTGATCGACGCAAAACTGGCCGCGGGTGAGCTTTCGGAAGCTGAAGCACGGGGATTGGACAGAAACCAACTGACGTCGGTGATCATGGGGGGTGCCATTCCAAAAGTGGATTGCCCAGAAGACCCGCTGATCGTGTCACCCGCTGATATTCTGATCCTTGGCAGTGACGGGCTTCAGTATCTCAGCGACGCTGAGATTCAGGAAATTCTGCGTGAACACCAGCAAGATCTGGCACAGGAAATCGCCGAAGCCTTGCAACTGGCTGTGCAGGCCAAGGACGATCCCGATCAAGACAATCTGTCGATCGCAGTCGCGAAACTTACCAGAAAATAACCAGGCAAAGCAACAGGACCCATGAGAAAACACCTTATCATATCAAGCCTTGCCCTTGCCGCCGCCACCGGCGCGGCGTCAGCGCAAGAGGCATGTTCAAGCTACGAGATTCAGCGCGGCGACAGCCTGCGGGAATTGGCAATCCGAGTTTACGCGACCGAAGATTTTCGGCCAATCTACGATGCGAACCGGGATGTTATCGGCACAAACCCCAATATCATTCGTATTGGTGACGTTTTAAATCTGCCATGTCTGGAAGATGTCGGGCGCGCACCTGAGCTGCCCGACACGGAAGCCGGACGCCTGGCAGCGGAAATGGCCTCGGAACTGGTAAAAGCTGCCGAAGAACGCGCGGAAAAAGCCGTGGCCGAAGCGGAAGCGCGCGTTGCAGCGGCAGAAGCTGAGGCAAAGAAGGCGAGTGAAGATGCGGTCGTGGCTGCACGTGCCGCAGCAAAAGAAGAGATTGAGGCAGCCCGCTCGGAAGCCGCCGCACTGATCAGAAATGCTAACGCTGAAACGCGCCCTGAAATTCGTGATCGTCAGTTGCTGTTGATCACCGGCGGCAATTACGCTCCGTTTACAGACGAAGCGCTGCCCAACCGGGGGCTTTATACGCAACTGGTTGAGACAGCGATGCTGCGGGCCGCGCCAGAACAAGCGTATAAAATTCAGTTCGTGAACGATTGGTCGTCGCATCTGGATCTGTTGATGCCAACACTTGCTTTTGATGGCACTTTCCCCTGGTCGCGCCCAAATTGCGAAGATGCAGAAGCGCTGTCCGAAAGCGACCGCAACCGGTGTGAGACCTACAATTTCTCGAACCCGTTCTACGAGGTCGTGGATACATTCTTTGCTCGCGACGGATCGGGGTACGAACAAACGTTGACATATGCAGACTTTGCCGGAACAACGATCTGCCGCCCGGAAGGCTGGTCGCTGTCTCATATGGATGCGGTGAGCCTTTACGAACCCGTCATCAAGTTGCTGCGGCCCACGTCGCCCGACGACTGCTTTCACGCTGTGATGAACGGAACCGCCGATATCGTGGCAATCGAGGCGCATCTGGCCGAGGAAGCCATCGCGCGGCTTGGCTATAAACACCGGATTATCGAAAACCCCAACCTGGCGGCGATCAAGTCGCTTAATGTCATGACCCATAAAGATAATCCTGATGGGGAAGCGATCTTGGAGACGCTGAATCAGGGTCTGGCAATCATGCAGCAGTCTGGCGAATGGCGCGACATCGTTTCGACCGCCCTGCGCCATCAAATGGAAAATGGATAAGGCCATGTTTGGCCTGACAAACAAAAGTCTGGAGGAAGTGGAAATGTTTAACGAGAAGATTAAGAAACTAGTGCTGTCGGCAACCGCCATCACAGCTCTGAGCGCGGGTGCTGCCGCTGCACAGGAAGCGTGTACAAACTATACAGTGCAAGACGGCGACACGTTGGCAACCATCGCCATCGCCGCCTATGGCACCTCGAACTACCAGCCGATCTTCAACGCGAACAGGAACGCTATCACAAACCCGGGGTCTCTTAATCCTGGGCTGGTGCTGGCCCTACCCTGTGAAGACGGCAGCCTGCCGAACGGCCAAAGCGCGCAGGAAATCATCGCTGCTGAAGAAAAGCGCGCAGCCAGCGTCAAGCGCTCGAATGTCTATGCGCCGCCGATCAAGATGGTGGCGGGTAACGGATGGGAACCGTTCACAACCGAATCTCTGAACGGCGGGGGCATCATGACCCGCCTGGCAACGACCAGCCTTCAGCGGGCCGGAAACAGCCGTGAGTATTCAGTCAGCTTTGTCGACGACTGGAGTTCGCATCTGGATACACTGTTGCCGCTTGGTGCCTTTGATATTTCAATTGCATGGACCGTTCCGGATTGTACCAATCGTACATACGAATGGTCCCCGGAAACCGAAGCTCGCTGCACTCAATTCGTAGCTTCCGTCCCGGTTTACGATATCGTCGGTGGCTTCTTCACACTGCCGGAAAGCGAATACGCAAGCGCGACCAGCTTCAAGGACCTAGAAGGTTCGACTATTTGCCGTATGGCAGGCTGGAGCATGGTTGTTCTGGAAGAACAGGGACTGAACCGCGAGAACACGACTGTGGTTCAACCGAGCTCGGCCCGTGATTGCCTTGACGCTGTATTGACCGGAACCGCAGATGTTGCGGCATTCGAAGTTGATCTGTTCGCATCGACAATGAAAGACATGGGTTTGACTTCGGCTGACATCGTTGAGAACCCCTATGTGTCTACACTGTCGTCGATGAGCTTCCTTGCGCATCGCACCAACCCGTTCGCGCGCGAATACATCGCGATGATGAACAAGGGTCTGATCGAAATGCGTCAATCCGGTGAATGGTACGCGATCATCTCGGATACGCTGCGTGAGCAAAACGCAAAGTTGAACGCAGCTTCGAACTGATCCCTCGGTTCAGCTGAAACTTTGGGGCCGGTACTTGAACCGGCCCATTTTTTTTGAATTATCAGGGCGTTTCAATCGGATGCCAAAATTCGGCCATTTATCTGCTTCAGAAATGCCTCATGCGCGCAGCATCTTGGGAATGAAGTGCAATTTTCCTTCAAATGACACACCCGAGCGAGCTTGAGTTACGTATGATACAGGCTGCCTTGAAATTAAGAAACGGATCTCTGACACGGGCGTCATGGCCGGGGCTGGAGGTTGCTGTTATCTTACCGTGTTACAATGAGGCGATTGCCATTGGTGAAACTGTCAAGCAGTTCCGCGCCGCCCTGCCGGAGGCGGTAATCTACGTATTCGACAACAATTCCACGGACGGCTCAGCCAGAATGGCGCAAGACGCTGGCGCGCTGGTCTATTCTGAAACATATCAGGGTAAAGGCAACGTTGTCCGTAGGATGTTTGCTGACGTAGATGCGGATGTCTACGTTATGGCAGACGGGGATGCGACCTACGACAGTATGGCAGCACCTGACATGATTAATCTGCTGGTCTCGCAAAACCTTGATATGGTTAATGGCGCGCGTGTTAACGAGGACATTCAAGCCTATCGTAGGGGTCATAAGTTTGGAAACGCCTTGTTCAGCGGACTGGTGAAATTCTTCTTTAAAAGCAAAATCAACGACCTGCTCTCCGGCTATCGTGTTTTCAGCAGACGCTTTGTCAAAAGTTTTCCAGCGGTTTCCAACGGTTTCGAAATTGAAACTGAACTTACGGTACACGCGATGCAGATGCGCATGCCAATTGGAGAAATCGAGACCAAATACGTCGCACGGCTTCCGGATTCGAATTCCAAGCTAGCCACCTATTCCGATGGGTGGCGAATTCTCAAGATGATTGGCCTTCTGATCAAGGACGAAAAACCAATCGCTTTCTTCCTCTCTTTGGCCTTGTTGATTTTCTTACCGTCGCTTTTCGTATTCGTATCGGTTTTCCGAGAGTTTCTGGAAACGGGGTTGGTGGACCGAATTCCATCTTTGGTTGTCGCAGTATCCGGTTTTGTCGGAACCATGCTGTCGATCGTGTGCGCGCTTATCCTGGAATCCCTGGCGCTCGCCCGGCGTGAGGCGCGTCGCCTTTCTTATTTGCGGCATAAAGGTGTTGCGGTTAGCGGAGCGAACAGAATACAAGCGCCGATTGCCAGCCCAGAACCCCGGCGTGTTGGCTAAAACCCTGTCTCCAGTATTTTTAACCCTGTCTCCAGTATTTTTGTGAGCACTCGATTTCGTGTTCAACCATGGTTGAACTGCTGAGCTGTCCAGAAAATCCTGAGAACCAAAATGAAATGACCAGCACCCCAAATGCTGGTCATTCTCTGAGTGAGTGATAAGGCCCTAAGGCATCACCAGTGAAATTCTCTGTTATCCAAGGTTTAAAGCAGTCAGCGCTGTCGTGCTATTAGGGGAATCCCGTAAGTACAAACAAATTTTTTATAAAGCATTGTAAATGCAAAAAACTTTTGCCGACCCTACTTTCCGTCACAGTGTCTGCGATACAAAAAGGGACCGCACAACTGTGCCGGTCCCTTTCCATGTTTTGAACAGGCGAGGGATCACCTGTTTTGCCGTTAGCGATTAGCCGATGATTGTGTTCAACGTTGTGCTGGGCCGCATAACCGCTGCCGTTTTGGCTGGGTCCGTGTGATAGTAACCTCCCAAATCCGCAGCTTGACCTTGCGCTGCGGCCAACTCGGACAGGATTTGCGCTTCATTGGCGGCCAGATCCTTGGCCAATGATTCAAACTCGGCAGCCAGTTCCGCATCTTCGGACTGGGCGGCCAAAGCCTCAGCCCAGTAGCGTGCAAACCAATAGTGGCTGTCGCGGTTATCCGGCTGACCAACTTTGCGGCTGGGTGAGCGGTTGTTGTCCAAAATACCCTGCGTCGCTGCTTCGGCCGCCGCACCCAGAATGCCCGCTTTCTCGTTGCCTTTGCTGTCAGCAAGGAAGTTCAGCGATTCACCCAACGCACAGAACTCACCCATCGAGTCCCAGCGCAGGTGATTTTCTTCGACCAACTGCTGCACATGTTTGGGCGCCGAGCCACCGGCACCGGTTTCGAACAAACCACCGCCGTTCATCAGTTTGACAATGGAGAGCATCTTGGCCGAAGTACCCAATTCCAGGATAGGGAACAGGTCAGTCAAATAATCCCGCAGCACGTTGCCGGTGATAGCAATCGAATCATTACCTGCTGTGATCGTCTCCAACGACTGACGGGTCGCTTCACGCGGGGCCATGATCAGGAACTTGTCGGCCACGCCAGCAGCCTCAAGCGCCGGTTTGACATATTTGATAAGCTCCGCGTCATGGGCCCGGTTTGCGTCCAACCAGAAAATCGCCTCGGAACCGGTCAGACGCTGACGGTCCATGGCCAACTGAATCCAGTTCTCGATCGGCGCTTTTTTGACAGTGCAGGCGCGCCAGATATCGCCGGCCTCGACACTATGGCTGTGCAACGTTTCGCCATTGGCCAGAACGATGCGGATTGTACCATCGGCCGGCGCCTCGAAAGTTGTCGGGTGCGAACCGTATTCCTCGGCTTTCTGAGCCATCAGGCCCACATTCGCCACGGCTCCGGCCGTGGACGGGTTCAACGCGCCGTTGGCCTTGAAGAACTTGATGGCCTCATCATAGACGGTCGCGTAGCAGCGATCAGGGATCACACAGTTGGTGTCACCTTTGGCACCCGTCTGGTCCCAGCCCTTGCCCCCGGCACGGATCACTGCAGGCATTGAGGCATCAATGATTACATCCGATGGGACATGCAGGTTCGTGATTCCGCGGTCCGAATCCACCATATACATGGTTGGACGGTCCGCCTTGAGCGCGTCGATAGCCGCCATGATGTCTGCATGACCCTGCACGCGCTCCAACAGAGCGCCCAGACCTGAATTTGGGTTCACACCCAACGCATCCAGTTCCGCACCGAACTTTTCGAACACGGGGGCCAGCCAGGCTTTGACCGCATATCCAAAGATGATCGGGTCTGAAACCTTCATCATCGTGGCTTTCATATGCAGCGAGAACATGGTCCCGTCTTTTTTGGTGTCCTCAATGGCATCTGAAAGGAACGCAGACAGTGCCTTGACCGACATGAAAGTCGCGTCGGCTATGGTTCCTTCTTCCAGCGACCAGCCGTCTTTCAGAACGGTGACGTCACCATCTTTACCTACAAACTCGATTTTTGCATCGCCTGCTTGTGCTACGGTGATGGTGGCCGAAATCTCGTTTGCATAGAAATCATTGGCCGGCATGGACGAAACTTTGGTCTTGCTGTCCGACGCCCATTCGCCCATCGAATGCGGGTTGTTCTGAGCATAGTTTTTCACCGCACGCGCCGCACGGCGGTCGCTGTTCCCTTCGCGCAGAACCGGGTTAACAGCAGAACCTTTGATCGCGTCATAACGGGCGCGGATCGCCTTTTCCTCATCCGTTGCAGGTTCTGCGGGGTAGGTCGGAATGTCGTAACCCTGCGATTGCAGTTCTTCGACGGCCGCAACCAACTGTGGAACCGAGGCAGAGATATTCGGCAGCTTGATGACATTGGCATCAGGTGTCTTCACCAGATCGCCCAAATCAGCCAGATCGTCGCTTACACGCTGATCGTCGGTAAGGTTCTCGGGGAATGCTGCCAGAATACGTCCCGCCAGAGAAATATCTTTGGTGCCAACGCGGACGCCCGCAGCAGATGCGAACTTGCGGATGATGGGCAGGAACGAAGCGCTGGCCAGCTCTGGCGCTTCGTCTACAATGGTATACAATATGTCGAAGTTCGATTTATCTGCCATATTCTTTTACCTTTTTTTAGCCTTTCGGGGCGTGCGATCCAAGAGTTGCAACCACAATTGCGTGGCGTGAGAGGGGCTAAACCACGATACAGCCCCTAGGTGACTCTGTTTTGACAGGGCTTCCCTTAAATCACGTTTGACTTGGAATCAATCGCATCTGCCCGCGCGTTTTGCCACGGGTCAGATAAAGTGTCGTGTAACTCTTGGGACGGGTAAGCCTGCCCGTGGGCTGGAAGGTCGTGACTAACGATACCGTTGCCCGGTCTCTGGATCAAAAAACATCACACGATCTGGCTGTATGGCGATGCCGATCCGATCCCCGGTTCTGCTTCGTTGGTCGTCCCGTTCCTCAATGATCAGCTTATCACCATTTGGCGTCCGTAGATATGAATAGGAAACGCCGCCCAAGGCTTCGGTCAGGTCCACGGTGCAAGTATCGGCCGAACGGTCAACCTGAATATGTTCGGGCCGCATGCCCAATGTCACTTTGGTCCGACCCGAGGGGATAGTTGCAGAAACGGGCAACGGCTTGCCTAGCGCTGGATGGGAGACATGGCCATCCCCATAGTCACATTCCAGAAAGTTCATTGCTGGCGAACCGATGAAACCTGCGACAAACCGGTTGTCGGGATCGCGGTACAAATCCATCGGAGCCCCGACCTGTTCGATACGACCATCCCGCAGCACGACGATCTTGTCGGCCATGGTCATGGCTTCGACCTGATCATGGGTTACGTAAATCATAGTCGCACCGATTTCCTGATGAAGGCGCGCGATCTCAACACGCATTTCCACGCGCAACTCGGCGTCCAGATTGGACAAGGGTTCGTCAAACAGGAAAACGTCGGGGCCCCGAACGATGGCACGGCCAATAGCAACCCGCTGCCGTTGCCCACCAGACAGAGCCTTGGGTTTGCGTTTGAGATACTGGTCAAGTTTCAGAATGTTCGAGGCTTCCTGCACTTTTCTGGTGATCTCGGCCTTTGGGACACCGTTCATGCGCAGCCCAAAGCCCATATTTTCCGCCACGGTCATATGCGGATAAAGCGCATAGGTCTGGAAGACCATCGCCACACCGCGTTTGGCCGGGTCCATATGGGTTACGTCCCGCGCTCCTATGTGGATCTTGCCTTCCGACGTTTCTTCCAAACCTGCGATCATCCGTAGCAATGTGGATTTGCCACATCCCGAAGGGCCAACGAAAACACAGAACTCACCATCTTCGATCTGCAAGTCGATGCCGTGAATGACTTGCGTCTGGCCGTACCGCTTTATTGCTTGGTTCAGGGTTACACCTGTCATGTCGCTTGCATCCTGTCATTGCCGAGGTCTGGTCGCGTTTCAGGGAAACGCCATGCCTGCGCCTCGATGCTGATTTGTTCAGCCACCCGCCGCACACGAGGCACCCATGCCTCGAGTTGTTCAAAATCCATTCGCTGGGTCGAGCCGGTTACTGAGATCGCGCCCAGGACACGGCCGTTTGTTGTAAGAACAGGGCAGGCGACGCAAATAATTCCGGGTTCATGTTCTTCGTCATCAACGGCAAAACCCTTGCTGCGAATTCGATCAAGATCCGTACGCAGGTCATTGTCGGACGTCAGGGTCTTGTCGGTAAAGCGATGAAAACTCTGCTGCGAAATTGCCCGGTTAAGGTCACTTTCATTCAGAAAGGCAAGCATCGCCTTGCCGACACCCGTGCAATAGGCCGGGCCCACCTTACCCGCCTGAGAATACATCTCGATCGGTTGCGCCGCGTTGCGTTTGTCTACGTATAGAACCTGACCAGCATCGAGCTGCGCCAAATGCACAGTCTCTCCAGTTTCCTGGCTTAGAATATCGAGGAACGGACGTGCGATAGGGGCCAGTGAGCTTTGGGTCCAGGCTGCATGCGCAAGCCGTACCAAACGCATACCCGGCGCGTAGGTTTGGCGCTCGGGGTCGTAACATAGCATTCCCTGATTGGTTAATGATTGCAAAAACCGATACAATGTTGCTTTCGGAAAATCGCTGCCGTCCAGCAACTCCGAAAATCGCACAGGGCGCTGAAATGCGGCGACCTGATCCAGCACGTCACATGCTTTGCCAATAGTTCCGTCACCTGACACGGGCGTCCATTCTCCTCCGCTTGCCCATCGCAGTTCGCACGAGGGTCTTGACAAGACTAACCGAGTCGATGTGTAGTTTTCAATATATAAAACATAGTTTCATTATTTGGAACTTGTGTGGAAACAACAGGGAGGAAACCATGTATTCCACTTTCAAGCGCACAACCGCTGCGCTGGCACTTGGCGTTGCTATGGCGGCACCGGCGGCTGCTGACCTGACCGGAGAGCTTCGGATATTCCTGGACACGTCAAACCCGGCCCCGCGCGCAACGATGGAAGCGATGATCGAGCGGTTTGCAGCGCAGCACCCCGGCCTAGAGATCGAAACCACGGTTATCGACCGCGAAGCGTATAAGACCCAGATCCGCAACTTTCTGACGGCTGACACACCTGACGTGGCCACTTGGTACGCCGCCAACCGTATGAAACCATATGTTGAGGCCGGTCTGTTCGAAGACGTCTCGGATCTTTGGGCGGAACCTGAAATTGCTGAAAACCTGGCATCAACCAAAGGCGCGATGACCATCGATGGCAAACAATGGGGCGTCCCCTACACTTACTACCAGTGGGGCGTTTACTATCGTAAAGATATCTTTGACGAATTAGGCCTCAGCGAACCGACCACTTGGGAAGAAGAGCTGGCAAATTGCCAGAAGATCGTCGATTCAGGCCGTGCTTGCTATACCATCGGGACCAAGTTCCTGTGGACCGCTGGCGGTTGGTTTGACTACCTGAACATGCGCACCAACGGGTTCGACTTCCACAATCAACTGGCCAACGGCGAAATCAGCTGGGAAGATGACCGGGTCAAGCAGACCTTTACAAACTGGAAGCAGTTGATCGACATGGGGGCTTTCATTGACAACCATCAGACCTATAGCTGGCAGGAGGCTTTGCCGTTCATGGTTAACGGAGAAGCCGCTGCGTATCTGATGGGAAATTTTGCAGTCGCGCCTTTGCGTGAAGCAGGGCTTACCGATGATCAGCTGGATTTCTACCAATTCGTTTCAATCAACCCTGATGTCGAATTGGCTGAAGACGCGCCGACCGATACGTTCCACATCCCGGCGAATGCATCGAACAAAGAAGCCGCACGAGAGTTCCTGCGCTTTGTTGTCTCGTCGGATGAACAGACCGAGATCAACAACGGATCGAACCTCGGTCAGTTGCCGGTGAACGCGCAATCCTCAGTAGACGATGACAAATTCCTGCAGCAGGGCTTTTCGATGCTCTCGACCAACAGCCCCGGCGGAGTGGCTCAGTTCTGGGACCGCGACGCACCGGCTGAAATGGCCAAAGTGTCAATGGAAGGTTTCCAGGAATTCATGGTTAAACCAGACAATGCTGACCGTATTCTGGCCAAGCTGGAACGCGCGCGAGAGCGTATCTACGACAACTAATCAGGCTTGGGCCGGGCTCGAGCCCGGCCTACCTCGCCACAGAATGTAAGGTGGTTTCAACCCGCCTTACCCAAACAAACCCAGGACACCCATGACCACTGCCGCCGACGCCCCTGATCAGGAGAACTGGTTCCACAGAAACCAACAACGCATCGCCCCGTGGCTATTCCTTGCTCCGGGCCTGCTGTTCTTCATGGTCTATGTGATCATTCCGGTCTTCCAGTCCTTCAACCTTTCACTGTACGAGTGGGATGGGTTGGGTGCCGCCGAATATGTCGGCATGCGCAATTATGAAGATTTGTATTGGGAATGGGTTGACCGGGACGCATTCTATATCTCGCTCAAGAACAACCTGATCTGGCTGATCCTGTATCTTCTGGCCATTCCGGCGGGCCTTTTCATTGCTTTGTTTCTGAACCAGACGGTCTGGGGTATCCGCCTTTACAAATCGCTGTTTTTCTTTCCATTTGTCATCTCTCAGGTTGTTGTTGGCCTTGTATTCACGTGGTTTTATGACCCGACATTTGGTCTTCTGAATGAGTTTCTCGGCTTTTTCGGAATGGGTCCATTGAACGTGCTGGGCGACGAGCGTTTGGTCACCTACGGCATCATCGTCGCAGGCCTTTGGCCACAAACCGCCTATTGCATGATCCTCTACCTCACCGGTCTGAATGCCGTCGACCCCGAACAGATCGAAGCCGGACGCCTGGACGGTGCCAAAGGCTTGAGAATGCTGTGGCACATCATTCTGCCACAGTTGCGCCCGGCCACTTTCATTGCATTCGTCGTGACAATCATCGGGGCGCTGCGCAGTTTCGACCTGATTTCGATCATGACACAGGGCGGGCCATTCGGATCTTCCCGAGTGCTGGCCTATTACATGTTCGAGGTCGCACTATCTGAGTACGGTTTCCGCATGGGGTATGGCGCGGCTATCGCTGTGGTGCTGTTCCTGATCATGCTCGGCTTCATCGCCTATTTCCTCTGGTCGATGTATCGCGAAGAACGGGGGCACTGAGATGTTTCCCAAACCCATCGAAAAACAATCTCGCGCCGCGCAGATCACCTATCAGGCGATGCTGCCACTTGCCTTGTTGCTGTGGCTGGGCCCCCTACTCGCGGTGGCTCTGTTTTCGGTCAAACCAGCGGCGGATTTCACCAACGCCAACTATTGGGGCCTGCCATCCAGTTTCGAGGGCGCGGTCAACTACGGGCTGGTATTCTTCAACTCTGACATGCCGCGATACTTGCTGAACTCTTTCATGATCACCATTCCTACGGTGATCGGTGCCGTTGCCCTCAGTTCCATGACCGGCTTTGCTTTGGGCATCTACAAATTCAAATCGAACCTGTGGATCTTCTTCATGTTCGTTGCCGGCAATTTCGTGCCATTCCAGATCCTGATGGTGCCTGTGCGCGACCTTACACTTGATTTGGGCCTCTACAACACAAAAACCGGCCTCGTCTTGTTCCACATCGCCTTCCAGACCGGCTTTTGCACATTGTTCATGCGCAACTTTATCCGGGCCCTGCCCTTTGAATTAATCGAGGCCGCGCGGGTCGAGGGTATCAGCGAATGGCGGATCTTCTGGTATGTGGTCTTGCCGTTGATGAAACCCGCAATTGCCGCACTCAGCGTGCTGATCTTCACTTTCATCTGGAACGACTATTTCTGGGCGGTCGTCCTGACTCAGGGCGCAGAAAGCCAGCCTGTCACAGCAGGCATAACCAGTTTCAACGCCCAGTTCCGCGCCGCCTACCAACTGATGAGCGCGGGCTCGATCGTAGCAGCGCTGCCGCCGGTTGCCATGTTCTTCCTGATGCAAAAGCACTTTATCGCGGGCCTGACCCTCGGAGCTGTAAAATGACAAAGATAACTTTCATCGGAGCAGGTTCGACAATTTTCATGAAGAACATCGTGGGGGATGCTCTGCTGACCCCCGCTTTGGCGGACAGTCACTTTGCGCTGATGGATATCGACCCCGTACGCCTGACAGAAAGCGAAGCTGTAGCCCGCGCCATGATCCGTTCGGTCCGGTCAAACGCGACAATATCCACACATACAGACCGACGCGCCGCACTCGATGGTGCCGATTTCGTTATTACCGCCTTTCAGATTGGCGGGTACCAGCCCTGTACCGTCACAGATTTTGAAATCCCCAAGCAATACGGGCTGCGCCAGACCATCGCCGATACGCTGGGCGTAGGTGGCATCATGCGGGGACTGCGCACTGTGCCGGTCTTGTGGGACGTGGCGCATGACATGATGCAGCTATGCCCTGATGCGACACTGCTGCAATACGTCAATCCGATGGCCATCAACACCTGGGCACTGGCCGAGAAATACCCATCATTGAAGCAGGTCGGCCTGTGCCACTCGGTTCAGAACACGGTGGCGGAACTGGCACACGATCTGGACCTGCCAAAAGACGACATTCGCTACAAGGTGGCGGGCGTCAATCACGTCGCCTTCTTCCTGCGGCTTGAGCATCAGGGCCATAATTTATACCCCGCCCTTCGGCAAGGTTATGTCAGCGGAAGGATCCCCAAGGCGCCGCTGCTGATGCCGCGCTGCCCCAACAAGGTGCGCTACGAAGTGATGGACCACCTTGGCTATTTCTGCACCGAAAGTTCTGAGCATTTGGCAGAATACGTGCCATGGTTCATCAAAGACGGGCGGGCGGACCTGATCGAGAAATTCTCAATCCCACTCGATGAATACCCGACCCGCTGTGTGGAACAGATGAACAACTGGAAAGAGCAGGCCAAAACCCTGACTGACTGGCGCGACATAGCCGTCACTCGCAGCCATGAGTTTGCGGCAGACATAATGAACGCAATCATCTCTGACACCGCCTACGTGGCCTATGGCAATCTGCCAAACACCGGCCAGATACCTCAGCTGCCTATGGGGGCCGCTGTCGAAACACCGTGTCTGGTTGATGCAAATGGCATTCAGCCTTCTGTCATCACAGACGTCCCACCGCAGCTGATCGCCCTTATGCGTACCCAGATCAACGTTCAGGAACTCACAGTCAGGGCATTGGTCGACCAGAACCCCGAGCATATCTATCATGCAGCCATGATGGACCCGCACACCGCCGCCGAACTGGACCTGCGCCAAATTCGAAATCTGGTGAACGACCTTCTGTCTGCCCATGCCGACTGGCTGCCAGATTGGTGCCACCCATCTCGCGCCGCTTGAATTTCACCTTTTTACAAATACTCAAATCCACCCAGACCTAAAAAAGCATCACAGAACAATGTCAAAACGCCGCTCACAGCATTGGTACGGGAAACTCGACAAGGATGGGTTCATCCATCGATCCTGGATGAAAAATCAGGGTTTTCCTGATCACGCCTTCGATGGGCGGCCAATCATCGGAATCTGCAACACATGGTCGGAGCTGACCCCTTGCAATTCCGGCCTGCGCGATCTGGCCGAAGGGGTAAAGCGCGGTGTGTGGGAGGCCGGGGGCTTTCCCGTCGAATTCCCGGTCATGTCGCTGGGCGAGACCCAGATGAAACCCACAGCCATGCTGTTTCGCAATCTGCTGGCCATGGATGTCGAAGAGTCGATCCGCGCATATGGCATTGACGGTGTGGTTCTGCTGGGCGGGTGCGACAAGACCACGCCGGGCCAATTGATGGGCGCGGCCTCGGTCGATCTGCCGTCGATCGTTGTCAGCTCCGGCCCTATGCTGAATGGAAAATATCGCGGTCAGGATATTGGCTCAGGAACCGATGTGTGGAAGTTCTCCGAGGCCGTGCGTGCCGGAGAGATGACCCTTCAGGATTTTATGAACGCGGAATCCGGGATGTCCCGCAGTGCCGGGGTTTGCATGACCATGGGGACAGCCAGCACCATGGCGTCTCTGGTCGAAGCGATGGGCATGAGCCTGCCCACCAATGCCGCCCTGCCCGCCGTTGACGCCCGCCGCATGGCCCTCGCCCATTTGACCGGCAAGCGGATTGTCGAAATGGTCGACGAAGACCTGAAACCATCGGACATATTGACCAGGGAAGCCTTCGAGAATGCAATCCTCGCCAATGCGGCCGTTGGGGGATCGACCAATGCCGTTGTGCATCTACTGGCGCTCGCAGGTCGCGTGGGCGTTGACCTGACGCTCAAGGACTTTGAAATCGGATCAGAGATTCCCCTTCTGGTGAACTGCATGCCCTCGGGCACATACCTGATGGAAGATTTCTGTTACGCTGGCGGTGTTCCGGCTGTGTTGAGCGAACTCAAACCTTTCCTGCGCCCGGCCAGAACGGTTCTCAACAAGGACATCTCGGCCCATTTCGAAGGTGCCGAATGTTTCAACCGCGACGTCATCCGCCCCTTCAACGATCCGGTGAAGCCCGCTGCTGGCCTTCGCGTTTTGCGTGGCAATCTTGCGCCCAACGGAGCCATCGTCAAACCTTCTGCCGCAACAGATGCCCTTCTTGAAACCGAGGGAGAGGCGTTCGTTTTCGAAAACATCGAAGACCTGAAAGCCAATATCGACCGGGATGATCTGCCGGTCACACCCAAAAGCATTCTGGTGCTCAAGGGATGTGGACCCAAGGGTTATCCCGGGATGCCCGAGGTGGGAAACATGCCGATTCCGGCCAGATTGGTGAAGGAAGGCGTTCGCGACATGATCCGTATCTCGGATGCCCGTATGTCCGGTACAGCCTATGGCACCGTCATCCTGCATGTCAGCCCCGAGGCACAGGCGGGTGGCACGCTGGCGCTGGTGAAAACCGGCGACCGCATCCGCGTATCTGCCAGCGCCGGCAAGCTTGAACTATTGGTGGACGAAAAAGAACTGGACGCGCGCCGAGCCCAATGGAAACCAGACAAGCCGCATTATTCCCGCGGGTATGCAAAATTATATGTCGATCACGTGTTGCAGGCCGATCAAGGGGCCGATCTGGATTTCCTCGTCGGCAAAGACACCCGCCTTGTGACCAGAGAGAGCCACTGATGACCGAACCAGCGACATTTCATGACTTGAACGGGTCATCCGTCTATATCACCGGCGGTGGTTCGGGCGTGGGCGCAGCATTGACGGATGGGTTTCTGGCTCAGGGGGCCAATGTAGCTTTTATCGGCAGATCGGACGCCAGCGGTTTTGTCGAAGAGATGCGCGACAAACATGGCCGCGCACCTCTGTTCATGCAGGGTGACATGACCGACACCCAGCTTCTTCACACGACAATGGCCAAAGCCGCCAAAGCCCACGGCCCCCTGAACGTTTTGGTTAACAACGCGGCCAATGACCAACGCCATACACTTGAGGAAACCACGACCGAGTTCTGGGACTGGATGATCGAGGTGAATCTGAAAGCCTATTATTTCGCCTGTCAGGAAGCGGCCCGGCAAATGAAAGAAGGCGGCGTTATCATCAACTTCAGTTCGATCAGTTACATGATGGGCAATGCAGGCTATCCGATCTATACGACGTCAAATGCGGGCATTACAGGGATGACTCGGTCTTTGGCCCGCGAACTGGGACCAAAGAACATACGTGTGAATGCGCTGGCTCCCGGTTGGGTCTTGACGCAAAAACAACTGGATATGTGGGCGACGCCCGAAGATTTGGCCGCGCATTTGGATCGACAATGCCTGAAAGAACATTTGACGCCCGAAGACATGGTTGCACCGACATTGTTTCTTGCATCCAACGCCAGCCGGGCGATGACTGGTCAGTGTATGGCGGTTGATGGCGGCGTCGTGGTTTCAGGGTGACACAATGAATACTGAATGGATCGCCGCCGATTGGGGCACATCTCGCCTGCGGGTCTGGGCCATGCAGGGGGCAACGGTTCTGGACTGCGCGCAGTCCGACAAAGGTATGGCACGTATCGAAGCCGACAGTTTCCAGACCGCCCTGATGGAACTTGTTGAAAACTGGCTGAAGGATGGCCCCATCGATGTGATCGCCTGCGGTATGGTCGGTGCACGCCAAGGCTGGGTCGAAGCACCTTATTCTACCGTTCCGTCGCAGCCCTTGCCGCAAGTACCGGTCCGTGTTCCCAGCACAGACCCGCGCATCCGGGCCTTCGTCATACCCGGATTAAAGCAACTGAGCCCGCCAGATGTGATGCGGGGAGAAGAAACACAGATCGCGGGTTTTTTGGGAACTCGCCAGAACTGGGATGGTGTCCTCTGCCTTCCGGGAACTCACACGAAGTGGGTTCAGGTCAGCGCAGGTGAAATCGTGAGCTTTCGGACGCTCATGACCGGAGAGCTTTTTGATTTGTTAAGTGCGCAATCTGTGCTGCGGCATTCGATAGGTGAAGGATGGGATGAAAATACCTTTGCCGATGCTGTGGCGGACACATTGTCCAAACCCGAACAATTGGCTGCGCGCCTGTTCGGCTTGCGGGCTGCGGACCTGCTGCATAATCAGGACAAAGGCATCGCGCGTGCGCGGCTGTCGGGACTGCTTATTGGTGCTGAATTGGCCGCAACCCGTCCCTATTGGCTGGGTCAACAACTGGCTATCATTGGTGCAGATGCCGTATCGCGGGTCTATGCGGCAGCGTTGAAACAACAGGGCGCTTTTGTTGAGACTGCAAACGCCACCGAAGCAACGCTGGCCGGACTGGCGCTGGCGCGAAACATGACAAGGCAAATCGCATGAGCCGCCCCATCATCGCCATTCTGCGCGGTCTGCAACCACAGGAAGCCGAGGCCGTTGGCAGAGTTATCATCGATGCAGGGATCGACCGGATCGAAGTTCCACTCAATTCGCCTGACCCGCTCGACAGCATTTCCATTCTGGCCGAAGCTTTCAAAGATCACGCCCTGATAGGCGCTGGTACTGTATTGACGGTTGATCAGGTGGACGCAGTTCGGAATGCCGGCGGCAGGCTGATTGTGTCACCCAACTATGATGCTGACGTGATCAAACGGTCTGTAGCGTTGGGGATGCAAAGCTGGCCGGGCGTTTACACGCCGACCGAAGCCTTTGCCGCTCTCGAAGCCGGGGCCACAGGATTAAAGCTGTTTCCTGGCGTCATGGCAGGCCCTGTTGGGCTCGCAGCACTTCGACCCGTTTTACCCAAGGAAACACGTATCTTTGCTGTCGGTGGTGCCGGGCCTGAAAACTTCGAGCAATGGATCAAAGCCGGTGCGGATGGATTCGGGATTGGATCAGCGCTGTACAAACCCGGCATGGACGCAGTCGAAATCGCAGCACGCGCGAAGCAGATCGTAACAGCCTTTGACAAGGCGGCAAGATGAGCACGATTTTTGACGACCGCCCCTGCGCGTTGGGCGAAGGTCCGCTTTGGCACCCTGCTCGGCAACAGCTATTCTGGTTCGACATTCTCAACAAACGACTGATCACGCGCGAAAGTGAAAATCAGATAAGCTGGGAATTCGATGAACATGTCTCCGCCGCAGGCTGGGTGGATCGTGACACACTGCTTTTGGCGTCGGAAACGGGTCTTTGGCAGTTTATCTTGAAGTCCGGGCATCGAACGCTGGTCACGCCGCTCGAGGCAGACAACCCAATCACCCGCTCGAATGACGGTCGCGCTGATCCTTGGGGTGGTTTCTGGATCGGTACAATGGGCAAACAGGCTGAAGCCGGGGCCGGATCAATCTATCGGTTCTGGAAAGGCACGCTCCGATGTCTCGTGTCGGATGTGACGATTTCCAATGCAATCTGTTTTGCCCCGGATCGGTCCGTGGCCTATTTCTGTGACACGAAAACGAGGCAGGTCAAGCGCTGGAGCTTGAATGCAGAAAGCGGATGGCCCGAAGGGGAAAGCACGGTATTTCTGGACTTTCGTAAAGAAGGCCTGAACCCGGATGGTGCGGTGGTTGATGCTGACGGGAACATCTGGATCGCGCAATGGGGGATTGGACGTGTTGCGGCCTACACGCCCGAAGGTCATTTCCTGAAGGCCATTTCTTTCGAAGCGTCACATACGTCCTGCCCGGCCTTTGGTGGCGACAGCTTAGGCACGCTGTTCTGCACCTCAGCAAGGCAGGGGTTGAGCGACGCGGATATTGAATCCCAACCCACCAATGGCATGACGTTTGCAATGCCAAACGCGGGACGAGGGCAGGCAGAACACAGGATCATTTTATGAAGCCGGAACTTGGTGTGTGTTACTACCCTGAACACTGGCCCGAAGCGACGTGGGCGGAAGACGCCGCGCGCATGGTGGACACCGGCATCTCGTGGGTACGCATTGGAGAGTTTGCTTGGAGCCGGCTGGAGCCTTACCCCGGAACCCTGCAATTTGAATGGCTGGACCGCGCGGTTAAAACACTTGGCGAGGCGGGAGTGAAAGTCGTGCTTGGCACACCGACAGCAACGCCACCGCGTTGGATGCTGGACAAACATCCGGACATGCTGGCTGTGGATACGTATGGAAACACGCGCAAATTCGGATCACGGCGGCATTACTGCTTTAGCCACCAGGGCTATGTCGATGAATGTGGCCGCATCGCACGGGTCTTGGGAGAGCGCTATGGTCATAACCCGTATGTGGCGGCTTGGCAGATCGACAATGAGTATGGGTGTCACGACACAACAGTCAGCTACAGCACCCCGGCACTGAATGCATTCAGGCGCTGGCTGGCTGTTCGATACGGCTCAATTGAACAACTGAACAAGGCCTGGGGAAACGTGTTCTGGTCGATGGAGTACCGCAACTTCGATGAGATTGAACTACCCAATCAAACTGTGACCGAGCCAAACCCCGCTCATGTACTGGCATTCCGTCGGTTCAGCTCAGATCAGGTTGTGGCATTCAACAAAGCTCAGGTCGATGTATTGCGAGCTTTGACCGATGCGCCGCTGTTGCATAACTACATGGGTCGTATTCTGGATTTCGACCATTTCGAGGTTGGCGCAGATCTGGATATTGCGACTTGGGACAGTTATCCGATCGGATTTCTATCGGACCGGTTGGAAGATGACGAAGCCCACAAGACCGCCTTTCTTCACCAAGGCGATCCGGACATGCAGGCGTTTCACCATGATCTTTATCGGGCAGTAGGCCGCGGCCGATGGTGGGTGATGGAACAACAACCTGGTCCGGTGAATTGGGCGCCCTATAACCCGGCACCCTTGCCCGGAATGGTGCGGTTGTGGTCGCTTGAGGCTGTCGCCCACGGTGCTGAGGTTGTGAGCTATTTTCGATGGCGGCAAGCCCCCTTTGCGCAGGAACAGATGCACGCGGGTTTGCTGACACCGGACAATCGCCCCGCCCCTGCCTTACACGAGGCCCGTCAGACAGCGGAAGAGCTATCCACATTGGGCGAGGTGCATCAGGTGCAATCCAAGGTTGCGATACTGTTTGATTACCCCTCGGACTGGGCCTGGACATCGCTACCGCAAGGAGCAGGCTTTGACTATTTCCGGTTGGTCTTCTCAGCTTATCGTGCATTGCGCCGCGTGGGGCTGTCGATTGATTTTGTTTCGCCCAATGACCTGTCCACGCACTATGCGCTGATCCTTGCCCCCGGACTGGCAACGATTGACCCGGATTTGGAGCGTAGGTTAGCGGACAACTCGGATCTTGCAATCCTCGGCCCACGCAGCGGCGCAATTACCCGTGATTTCCAGATCCCCGCCGCCGGTCGACCTAGCCTGAAAGGGTTGGACTGCAACGTCGATTTGGTCGAAACGCTGCCCCCTGCTGTCAACCGGGCTGTCCGTGGCGGCGGCGCGGCACAGCATTGGATCGATCGCCTTTCAGGATCAGCCGAAGAAATTCTGAGTTTTGAAGATGGAGCGCCTGCGCTAATGGCAAGGGACGGGTTCTGGTATCTTGCCGGCTTCCCAAACGAAGCATTATGGGATCGCGTCATCGGCTTGGCTGCGGAAGAAAGCGGTTTGGGCCTGAAACCGATGCCGCCAGGACTTCGACTGCGTGAGACAGCCGACCACATGTTCCTGATCAACTATAACGCTGAACCGGTGGTCTGGAACGGGTCGACCATCGGCGGCTGTGACGTGAAGATCCTGAAGCGCAATCTGCCCGGACAGACTTGAATCCTATCCGGGCAGATGCGTTGGTTGCCGCTTGGCACAGCGATTAGTCGCTTTTTAGGCTGTTGGGGTCAAACACCCCTCCGAAACCGCCGTTGTTGGATGGCTCACCCTCGGTTTGAGAAGCACCTTCGTTGCTTTCATTCTCGCTGCCATCCAGCGAGTTCGGAGCGAAGACATTACCAAAACCGCTGTTATTTGACGGCTTTGGCGCGGTTTGGGCATCACCCTGCCCGGCTTTTTCCGCTTCTTGCTGTTTGCGGCGCTCCTCACGCTGCTGACGCAGCTCCTGAATGCGTTGTTCCGCTTCCAACTGCTTTTGCTCGCGAACGTCGGCAATGCACTGCGCCGGACTGTAGGTCGCCGCTGTGCCTATAACGGTGATCGTTACAACCGCAAATGCGACCAGCAACACGGCGGCCATATTACCGGCAAAGAAACTCGGCAGCTTGATCTTGCCAGCCAGTTCCTCGACCGTTGCGTTTTTACGCGCCGCGGCTACCAGTTCCTGGCGTTTCAGCTTGGCTTCGTTCAGCAGAGCGAAGAAAACCGTCAGCGCAACGATGATAAACGCCAGCGCCGAGATCGCAGGCGTGATGCCGTAGCGAACCTTCTGAGCCAGCTCAATCGTCAGCGTCGGGTATTCGCCAAAAGTGAAAGTGGTGGTGTTGTAGTTCTCGAAAGAAGCGAGGAATGCCAAAACCGCCGCCGAGGCAATCGCCGGGCGCATGAACGGCAGCAGGATTTTGCGGAAAGCCTGAGCGTGGCTGGCCCCAAGGTCCAGTGCCGCCTCAGTCAGGGCGACATCATAACGCTGCAACCGCGCCACCAGCACCAGCATACAGTAACTGGCAATAAAGGTGGACTGGCCGATCACCGTCAGGAAGATGCCGTTTGACAGGAAACTGTCGGCCCCCAGCCCCAGCATCCGGTTGATCCGGTCCCAGAAGACCAGCGTCGAGATACCAAGAACCACACCGGGGATCAGGATCGGTGCGATAATGACCGTATAGTAGGTCGCGCGAAGCTTCGGCCAGATCTGGGTCAGCATCAGCGCGCCTGCCAAACCCATCGCCACGGACAGGATGACCGTGCCGATTCCGATGATTAGCGAGTTCTTGATCCCGTTCAGGATACGCTGATCCTGAAACAGTTCGCCAAACCATTGGAATGTCAGACATTCCCATGGGCTCATTCGGGGGAACCCGGGCGAGTTGAACGCGGTGACGGACATGATCACCAGCGGGCCCAGCAAATACAGGAAGAAGATCGCCAGATAGACCCAGATGCTTATGCGGAGGAAGGAATTGTTCATTTCCCTATATCCCCCATGTTCACTTTGAACAGGCGCATCATGGCCAGAACGAACAGAATACAAGTGACCAGCAGAACAATTGCGTAGGCGGCGCCCTGTGGCCAGTCGTTGTTGTCATTGAACTGCTGATAGATCAGTTGGGTGAACCACAGACTGGACGGCCCGCCCAGAATTTGCGGCGCAGCCAACGCACCGGCGGACAACATGAAGACCATAGTACAGCCCGAACTGATCCCCGGCTTGGCATAAGGAATGACCACTCGCCAATGTATCCGCCACCAAGGCGCCCCAAGGTCGCGTGCTGCTTCGATCTGGTTTTTGTCCAGACTTTCAATCACGTTATACATCGGGAAAATCATCAGCAGGATATAGGCGTATCCCAGACCCGCATAGAGCGCGATGTCATTGCGAATGAAGTCGAACGGTGTATCCCAGATGCCCAGACCCGTGAACAACGTGTTCAACACGCCTGTTTCCCCAAAGATGATGCGCAGCGCAAAGGCGCGCAGGATCTCGTTGATCCAGTAAGGGATGATCAGCATGATCGCGAAGATACGAATATGGCTGCCTTCGGCCTGACCCAGGTAATAGGCAATCGGATAGCAGATGATCAGGTTGAAAACCGTCACAAAAACCGCGGCCACAAGAGTTCGGAAAAACACCCTCAGATCAACAGTGTTGTAGTCCTGACTGCCACCTTCGGGGCCGTAGACGAGATATTTGTAGTTCTCTAGCGTATATACGTCTTTGGGTCCGCCAATCTCTGGCGGTGGCAGATTCGGACGGAACGAGAAGTCCAACATCGACAGCTGCGGAAGGATGATCAGGCCGATGGTCCAGAATAGAACCAGACCCAGGATCGCCACTCCCATGCCAGTGCCGTTGCGATTGAAGAAGTCTTTCAGAAACTGGGGCATGAGTTAATCCCCTTATTCTGCAGCCAGTTCACCCGCAGGAACGATGACGGCGTTATGCGTCTTGTATTCCAACGTGATGTTCTGTCCGGTGTGGTCCTCGAAGGATTGTCCATGGTTCGGGATCGACACTTTGATCTCTTTTCCACCTTCACCTTCGGTAAAGATGTTGAAGACGTTGCCTTCAAATTCTTCGTGGTTGACCCGCGCGGTAACAAAATGGTCACCCGAAGCCCCCTCGGGCGCAATGGCGAAGGCTTCGGGGCGAATGAACAACATTGCACTATCGCCTTCTTTCATTTTGCCTTGATTGGCGGTCGATATCCGTGCAACCAGATCGCCCGAGCGGTTGGTCGAGATCAGCGCCTCGTTGCCCATGACCTGTTTGATCTTGCCACGGAATACATTGTTTTCGCCGACAAATGAGGCCGCGAAAGCCGTGTTAGGATCATTGTAGATGGTTTTCCCATCGGCAATCTGGTCAATCACACCTGCACGCATGACGGCGATATTATCTGACATGGTCAGCGCCTCGCCCTGGTCATGGGTAATGTAGATAAAAGTAATGCCCACACGCTGTTGTATCTCTCGCAGTTCCGTTCGCATGTGCTGGCGCAGTTTGAGGTCAAGTGCTGACAGAGGCTCATCAAGAAGCAATACATCCGGCTCGGCGCAAAGGGCACGAGCGATGGCCACTCGCTGACGTTGGCCACCAGACAATTCGCTGGGAAGTTTGTCGCCTTGCTCCGGGAGCGCGATCATGTCCAAAAGCTCGTCAGCGCGCTTGCGGCGCTCGGCAGCACTGGCGCCTTTGATTTCCATCGAGAACGTGATGTTTTCCCAAACCTTCATCAAGGGAAACAACGCTAGGTTCTGAAAGATCAGAGCTGTGGGGCGTTTGTTGGGCCCAATCCCGCGCATGTTTTTGCCGCCGATCAGAACATTGCCTTCGCTGGGCTCGAGAAAGCCGGAAACAGCCCTTAAGATCGTTGTTTTGCCGCAACCCGAGGGTCCGAGGAATGAAAAGAAATCTCCCCCGTTAATTGTGACGTTTGCATCGCGCACGGCGACGAAGTCACCGAAACGGATCCACAGGTTTTCCAGATCGACTCCGACCCCTGCACTCATTTTTGGTATCTCCCTGAGGTGTGCACTGTCACCACACCACATAGCTTTCCGTTACGCCGGAGCGGCGCACAGATTGTGGCCCCTCGCAGAACGCGAGGGGCATGGTTTCAGATCGCTTATGCGCTCTTGAACTTGTTGACGAACTCGGTCCGCGTTTCAGCATACCATGGGGCTTCGGCCGGCCACGGATTGAGGTTGGCCAGCGAGTCGCCCGGATAGGCCTCGGCAAAGTTCTTCTTGTAGGTGTCGCCTGAATACTGATCCGCCCCCAGAACAGGAGAGTTGTACCCATGGCTGTCGATGGCAACACCGGCAGGTTTGGCCTGATAGGCGAAGTCGATGAAGGCATAGATCTGGTCGATATTTGCCGCGCCAGACGGAATCGACATTCCGTCAACCCATGCCATCGCCCCTTCGATGGGCGCTTGATAGTGCACTGGTTCACCAGCCGATTTCAGTGCCAGTGGCGGGCCGTCCCAGGTCTGACCGACAACAACACCTTCATTCAGAAGACCGTTCTTCTGTGTATCGGCATCGTTCCAGATCAGCTTGATGCGATTCTTACGTGCAATGCACCAGTCAGTGATCTGACCCCAGACCTTGCGCATGGTTTCTTCGTCACCATAAGCGGCCCAGACCGAACCCGGCTCCATCTCGCCGGAACGCTCCATGTAAAGACCAGCGCCAAGCATCATCGAATGCGCGCGGCCCATGGTTTTGCCTGCGTTTTCTTCCGACCAAACATCGCCATAGGATGGGGCGTCCCCAGCCGGCAGCCACAAGTCGGTGCGGTATGCAATGCCTTCGGTGCCCCAGATATGCGGCAACCAGTGAACCCCGGCGCCGCCAAAGTTCCAAGCATCCGTACCGATTTTGGCCATGGCAGGGTTCACCAGGTCGACCGGAACCTTGTTCATGTCAAAGGGCTGCAACAACTCCAGCGGCTCCCACTGCAACGAGCGGTTGTTGGTTGGCGAGACGATGTCAAAGCCCTGACCTTTGGTCGCCTTCATCTTGTTGATGATTTCTTCGTTTGAGCCGATCCCGGTGTAGTTCACCTTGATGCCAGTAAGGGTCTCAAACTCTTCGATAAAGCTGGGCGGCAGATAATCCGACCACATCAGTATGTTGATTTCACCTGACGAAGCCAGTGCGCTCTTGCTGTAAAGAGGCGCGGCAAGTGCTGCGGCACCCGCTCCTTTCAAAACAGTGCGTCTGGAAAGTGATGACTTGGTAACCATAGTGTTCTCCCGTTGTTGGACTCGTTTTTTGTTTTCTATTCATAGGACTTTCTGCGCCCATCCGTCAGTCCAAAAGTGACAGTTTGCGAAAATCTTATGTCCAGTTTCGCGATTTGACACGTCTAAGCTGATTTATGAGGCGCTGCATTCTCCTGCCAAACGGTGATGTCCCTTGGTTTGACCGGATCTGAACCAAGCAGAATTTGACGTGCACGACCAGCAGGCAAAGGCTTTGAAACGTCACTGAAGTTGAACGCGTAGTAGGTCGAGCCGCGTTGGGTTATGCGCATATCGGGGTCGCAAGGCGTTGCATTTATCCCAGCCCAGTTCAGTACCTCCCCGACAATCGCCTGCAAAAGCTCATTTCGCGGAACCATTGCCAGATAGGTCGTGCGGTCAGAACGGATGACCGCCGGACTGGCATCGCAATAAGCGCTCTTGAAGCGGGCTAAAACGCGCTCTTTGGTCTCGACAATTTCACGCCAACCCGTGAATTCAAATTGCTGCCCATCAGGAAGAACCACAGCCTCATGCGCAAGTGAAGGAAGTGATTCGACGCGCGTGACACGGATACCTGTTAACTTTGCCAGTTCGCCTGGAGCCAGATTGGACGGGGTGTTCATCCCGGATGTCTTGCTGCCGGAACGAGCACCTATCAGAATCTTGGCCCCCGAAGCGTCAAGCTTGTCTGCAAGGTCAGCGGTCACGATCATGCTTTGAGGTAATATGATGAGGGCGTAGCCGCTCAGTTCATCTTCAGGGCCAACAAAATCAAGATCGACCCCAAAACCACGAATTGCAGTGTACCACTCGCGAAAAATCTGGGCATTGGGGAAATCGTTGTCATGTGGCAGGATGTCCGCCGCCCAGATAGAGGTATAATCCAGTAGCATTGCAACCCGTGATTTTGCCCGTCTCTCGGGCGGCAAAATGGCGCGATCCTTCACGATCTCAGCCAATTCAACAGCGGCCTGATCCGGGCTGCCATCTGACCGCAAAATCGCAGTATGGTATTGCTCTTGCGCAGATTTTGCCTGTCGCCAGCGAAAAAACATCACGGCTTGCGCGCCATGTGCATAGGCCGCCCAGGTCCAAAGCCGAACCATCCCCTCTGCCGGCGACGGATTCTTGTCAGCCCAATCCACCGGGCCCGGCTGCTGTTCCAGCACCCACATCCGACCGCGCCCCTGACTGCGATACAAATCACAATGAAAGCCCTGATAATCCGGTGCGCCGGTGCGCAGATAGCGGCGCTTTTCCTCATCTGAAAGGGTAGAGCCCAATAAGTTCCCTAGCGGGTAGCTGTCGAACCCGACAATATCCAGATCAGCCGCTACGGCGTGGTGATCGAATTCGAAACTACCTGCCATGAAGTTATGGGTAATATCCCGGCCCGGCGCATATTTGCGCAGAACATCCACCTGCGTTTTGTTGAACAGACGAACCCGTTCGGAAGAATAGCGCGCGAATTCCAGGGCATGGGCTGGGTTGGGCGTGGCGACCAGCCCGTTGGGCAGTTCGATCTGACCAAACCGTGAGTAAAGCGACCCCCAGAAAACGGTTCCCCACGCGTCGTTCAATACGTCGATTGCACCATATCGTTCCTCCAACCAGTTCTGAAAACCAGTCCGCGCGGCATCGGAATAGCTGAGAACTGTATCGTGGTCGTTATACTCATTGTCGATCTGCCACGCTTGTACATACGAATTCTGACCATATCTGCGAGCGTATTCGGTTGCGATCCTTTGCGCCTCGGTCAGATAAACCTCACTGGAAAAACAATAATGCCTGCGCGAACCGAACCCTCTGACCCGACCATCCGGCCCTACAGGCAGGATTTCGGGGTACTCATCGATCAACCATTTTGGGGGGGCGGCTGTTGGGGTGGACATCATGACCCGCAGACCGGCTTGCCCCAAAATCTCAATCACCTCATCCAGCCAGCCCCAGTGGAACTGACCGCGCGCGGGTTCGATCAGGCCCCAGGTGAATTCAGCAATCCGCACCCAATCCAACCCCATATCTGCCATTCGGGCGGCATCGTCTCGCCATTGCAAAGGGTCCCACTGTTCGGGGTAGTAACAAACCCCAAGTTCCAGCGCGCTCATCGTGTGTCCTTTGCCGTGCGTCGTTCGATCCACTTCAGGAAACTGGCGCAGCCGAGTGTGAGAACGACATACAGGATTGCTGCCGTGTTGAAGGGGGCAAAGGGCAAAAAGCTAGCCGCCTGAAATTCGCGCATCCTCTGGGTCATGTCGCGGACGGACAGGATAGACAGCAATGACGTGTCCTTGATCATCGCGATGAACTCGTTGCCAAGCGGTGGAGTTACAATCCGAAGGGCTTGCGGCAGAACAATAAGCCGCGCCGTATGCCATCGCGACAAACCCAGAGAGCTGCCCGCTTCCAATTGGCCTTTCGGTATCGCCTCGATCCCGGATCGGAAAATTTCGGCCATATAGGCGGAATAACCAACCGAGATCGCGATGATCCCGCGGGTCATATTGGTCATGTCGATACCGCCGCCGGTGGCGTCTTTGACTGCGCCCGCCAGTGGCAGTCCGATATAAAGAATGATCACCAGCATCGGAATGCCGCGTATCGTATCCACGAAAAACTCGGCCCCGACCGCCAGAGGATGCAGCTTATGCTGAGCCCCGCCAATGGTCAGTGTCAGCAACAAAAACCCGAACACAGCAAATGCCAGGGCCGGATTGCGGTATTTGTCTGGTAGAAATCTTGTTTGCCACAGGACCGGATAACCTTGTGTATGGGCATCGGCCGGGACAAAAGCGCCCGAGACACTGTCGACCGTTTCGATCTGTTCAAGCGCGGCAGTAGCATCGGTTGCGCTGCGGATGCGATATTGCTGACCGTCGGCCCCTTCGAACTCACCAAACCGGATAACGTCCGCCTGCGCCTGTGGCGTGCCGCGCACAACCGCGATACGCCCTTCGGTGCTGCCCACCAGAACAAAGCTGACCTGCGGCTGCATGAAGAAAAAGGCTGAGGCTGCCAGCAATGCCAAACTGATCGAACCATAGACGACCGTCGTACGCGCCTTTGGTTTAAACGATTGCAACCCGACCCAGACCAAACCAAGAATGGCCGCGAAGATATAGGCAAATATGGCCGCGCGGAATGTAATGGCCACCCCGGTCGCGAACTGCCAATGAGCCATGAACATGAGATAAAACAGAACCGCGCCTGTGAGACACTCCAACCCCAACAAGACGCGCCCGCGCCAGGGCGGCTGCAAACGTGCCGAAATTAGGCATAGTGCGACGACAGCCGCGTAAACCGCCAGGAAAACTTGTAATCCCGTCTGAACCTTGGCGATCACGCCCGGAAACAGTACCCAGGTCTGACTGGATCGATCGATAAGGGGTGATGTGTTTTCGCTGAGCGCATGGAAGAAGACCGACTCGGCAAATGGCATCAGAAGCAGCGGAGAAACAAAGCTGATGACCAAAAGCGCCGCAGAAGCTGGGAACGCGGCAAGCGCGCAGAATCGCAACCAGCCGGGAGAGTTTTGTGAAAACCGCACGTAGCGTGCGCAAAGATATCCAAGGATCGCAACGGTCGCAATCAGCAGAAATCCAACAAAGATGGGCCCCGCGTCGGTGCCGATCCCCAGAATTGCGACCAGAGACCGCAAGTATTTTGAGGATGTGGCGAACAGGTAGATAATAAAGGGCGCTGCTGCGAGCAACACCAGGTTACTCGGGCGGATCGTGCTGAGGCGCAACATGGAACTTCTCCGCTAAGACAAGGCCCGGCGGCGCTGGCCGCCGGACTGGAAGGGCGCTAATGGATCAATTGGTGCCCCAGTATTTGGCTGTCAGTTCGTCCAGCGTTCCATCCTCCTGAATGGCTTTCAGACCGGCGTTAATCGCATCCACCGTCGGATCGCCTTCTTGAAACACGATACCCAATGGATCGGATTGCAAGCCTGTGATGCCAACAGTCAACTCGCCCGCAAATTCCTGTTCATAGGCCGCTGCCGATGTGCCATCGATGATCACGCCCTGAACGTCCGCGTTCTGAAGCGCCAAAATGGCGGCCGAGAAGTTGTCGTAAAGGCTGACATTCTCGCGCCCAACAAGCTCTTCCGCCAATTGGGCGTTGGTCGTCGCAGTTTGCGCGGCCAGTTTCTGGCCACCGGCTTTGAAATCCTCAAGTGTCATGTCAGCATTATCGACCTGCAACAGAATGGCCTGGCTGACAACGATGTAAGGCTCGGAAAAGTCCATGGTTTCTTCGCGTTCCGGTGTGATCGACACGCCCGAGATAACCAGATCGAACTCACCCTGCTGAAGGGCCGCAAAGATACCATCCCAGGCGGTGTTTACGAAATTGGGGACGCAATTGACCTTCGCGCAGATTGCATTCATCACATCGACGTCAAAGCCCACGATCTCACCGGTTGTTTCATCCACGGTTTCCATCGGTGGGTATGTCGCATCGGTTCCGATTTTCAGAACACGACCTTCCAGGTCGGCAGCAAAGGCCGCTGGAGCCATCAGTGTTGTGAGTGTTGCAGCGGCAAGTAGGTTTTTAAACATTTTCAGGTACTCCTTTGTTGGATCAGGTGGTTTGCGCCGCATCGGGCGCCGGGGTGTCAGGTTGCCGCTCGATCAATGAGGCCCTGATCTTTTTCTGAATCTCGGACGGATCGACCCCGTCCAAAGCTTTCAACATGAACTCACCCAGCAGACGGCTTGTTTCAGCAATCGGCAAGTAATAAGTGCTGGGTGGCGGTACAAAATACTGGCTGAGCTTCAAGTCGTCGTTCGAGATGACCACAACGTCCCTTCCAACCTGCACTCCGGCTTTATCGGCAGCTGACAGCGCCCCAAGGGTTATGGCCTCATTAGCGCAGATGATGGCGCTCGGCGGTTTCGGCAACTCCATAAGCGTAGCAAATTTCTGCTGACCGGATTCCGCGGTGGTCGGGCCGGTGGGAACCAGTGTCGGGTCGAACTCCACACCGCATTCTGACAGCGCATCAGCATAACCCCTGCGGCGTTGCTGCGCATAGATCAGGTCATCCGGCGGGTTTATCAAAGCGATGCGGCGATGCCCCAGCCCAAGCAGCCTGGCGGTGGCATCATAAGCCGCTGCCTGACTGTCGAGATCCACATAAGGATGCGGTTGGGGGCTGTCGCTCATGCCGTATGTGACAAAAGGAAAGCCCTGCCCCTGCAGATACGCGACGCGTTCATCATGAACACGCGTGCCGGAAAAGATCACGCCATCAGCCTGCCCTTCCTGCACGATGGACTTCAACGTCTGCACCGCAGCCTCGCCATCACATGTGCTGAATACGCTCAACTGATAGCGCGTTCCTATCAGCGCATTGGATATTCCGGCCAGAATACGCGTAAACTCTACACCTTCCCACTCTTCCGCAGCATCGTTCGAAACACTGACCATGACCCCGATTCTATAGGATTTATTGGTGCGCAGCTTCAGGCCATCCAGATTCACCCGGTATCCCAGATCCGACGCAACTTTCTGAATCTCTTCCCGGGTTTCCCGTTTCACCGATACGGAATCCCGCAAAGCATTCGAGACTGTGCCAACGGAATACCCAGTACTTCTGGCAATCGATTTTATCGTCGCCCGCGCCATCACCCAAACCCTGCCAATTGTTCCGTCAAAAATGACCGACCCGTTTGCAGGGTGCGCACGTGATCATCGGTTTCGTCATGTTCGACAAACAGGTCCGTGCAGTTGGTCGAGGCAAGCGCACGCAGGGTTGCGTTCCAGTCAACTACGCCTTCGCCCAAATCGCGCCAGCGCGCGTCACCTGTTCCGCCTGCTGGGTCGATATCCTTTGCATGCACGGACAGGATTCGATTGGCGTGGCGGCGGATCGCGTCCGCCGGATCCAGACCAGCCGCAACCAGCCAACCGATATCTGGTTGCCAAAAGACATCTCCGCCGGCAAGGATCAGGTCAAGAGGTGTGTCACCAGCCTCACCGATAAGATCAAAATCATGATTGTGATACGCCAGGCTGATATCATGATCTGTCAGCTGATTTGCCCATTTGGACAACTGGCCCGACACCGCCCTCCATCCCTCGGCAGTGTCGGGCCGCACCTGGGGCGCCAGCCAAGGCATGACAGCCACCCGGCATTCCATTAGGTTTAATACTTCGACGATATCCGAAAATCGCCCTTCGAACTCTTCCCAATCAAAATGTGCGGACCGAACATTAAGGCCTGACCCGTAAATAGTGCCCGCCATCTGAGCTGGGGTCAGGCCGTGCAAGCCAGTGGTTTCGACATCTGAAAAACCGCAGGCCGCAACCAATTGCAGCTGATCTGCAAGATCACCGCATTGCCGCACTGTGTAGAGTTGGGCAGAAACTCGCATCCCTCACCTTTGAAACGTTTCAAATATGGTGAATTACGAGCTGCATCCTTGTCAAGCGCCGTATTGATGCGATCTGTACGCCAGCCTTAAATAAGGCTTCGAGCCTTAGCCTAAAACCCAGATGGGGTGGGAAATCGAGCCATTTCCCGCAACCGATTTCTGATCCGAACAATGAAGGGCTATACGAGCGAGCCACCAATCTGTATCACCAAAAACGGTATGGCACGCGCAGGGGGTCTTCAGAATGATAATCGCATGGATTGTCTCGACCGACACCTGGCTGCCGTAAGGGACGTTTTGGCACAAGATGTTCTGGTAAAGGGCTGTTTTGTTTGGTCACTACTGCGACAAATGCGAATGGGCCTTCGAATGTGGAAAAAGGTTTGGACTGGTGGACGTGAATTTTGAAACGCTTGAGAGAACACCCAAAGCGTCTTTCATGGCGCTAAAGTCTGCCCATTCCGGGGGTCAGAACGTCTCTCAGCCGTTAGCGCAACCATTCGGTGCGGTGCATGAGCATTGGAATCTGGTAGCTGACATAGGGGGCACCAACACGCGGCTGGGCGTGGTTACGAACGGAGAGCTGACAGACCTGCGCAAGCGCCCAACGGGGACACTGGAAGATCTGCTGGAAGCGTTTCACGCGCTTCGGGATGAAATCGGAACAAATCCACAGGCGGTCGTGGCGGCGGGCGCAGGCCCTGTCCGGAACGGCACGATTCGGCTGACAAATGCCAATCTGGACCTGTCCGAGGCCGAATTGGCAAAAGCCACCGGTGCCAGCCATACGTTTGTAATCAATGATTTCACCGCTGCCGCGTGGTCGGTGGCAGAAGTAACCCAGAAAGATGTTGCCGTCTTGCAAGGTCACGCGACACCGCCCGCAGGCACGCGATTGGTGGTGGGTCCTGGCACCGGGCTTGGCGTGGGAGCGTTGCTGTTTTCCGAGGGCCACTATCACACAGTCTCCGGTGAAGGTGGTCATGTGGGTCTGTATCCGCGTCACCGCGACGAAGTTGACATCTTTGAAGCAGCCCGCAGCATTGCGCCTGAGTGTTTTTTTGGTGACAGCCTCGCACTGGAAGCTGAGATGTTCCTGAGCGGTACGGGCTTGCCTATCCTATATCAGGCGATCGGGCTGGCGGCAGGCCATATACAGACACCAACGCGCTCGGCGAAAGACATTCTACTCGATGCCCGCGACCGTTCTGACCCCATCGCGGTACAAGCCGCTCGGATTTTCAACACCCATCTGGGGGCTTTGATGGGCGACATGGCTGTCACACTGATGCCTTCGGGCGGAGTGTTTCTTGTTGGCGGCGTCGCGGAAAAGAATCGCTGGTTATTCGGCGAAGAGTTCCGGGAAGCGTTCAACGGCGGTGGCCGTTTCAGCGAGCTGCGCCGCTCGTTGAACCTGTATGTCTCCGAGCAAGCAGAGTTCGGCATCATCGGGGCGAACAATTTCTGCAAGAACGCTTTGATGCGATAACAAGTCTCCCTGACAAAATACTCTGAAAAGGACTACGAAATGATCCTGTGCTGTGGTGAAGCCCTGATCGACATGATTTCCGAGCCGACAGTGTCGGGCGAACAAGGATTTGTACCGCACACAGGTGGGGCGATATTGAACACGGCGGTCGCAGTCGGTCGTCTGGGTGTTTCCGTCGGAATGCTGACCGGCGTGTCGTCTGACATGTTTGGCCAACAAATTACAAAGGCGCTGAATTCAAGCCATGTTGACACGTCACATGTGATTGTCTCTGACCGCCCCACGACCCTTGCCTTCGTACAGCTAAAAGACGGTCACGCCACTTACAGCTTTGTCGATGAAAACACCGCCGGACGAATGCTGCAACCCGAGGACATGCCGGACCAGCTAACAGCCGTGTCCGCCCTGTATCTTGGGGGTATCAGCCTGGCATGTGAACCCTGCGCGGATGCCTATGCCTCACTTCTGAATCGCCACGGAACGGATCGCGCAGTGATGTTGGACCCGAATATCCGACCGGGATTCATCAAGGACCAGACCCGGTATCGGACCCGCCTGAACCGCATGATCGCACAGTCCGATATTGTGAAGGTTTCAGACGAGGATCTTGACTGGATCATCCCGGGAGCCGAACCCGAGGGTGCCAAAGCGTCTCTTTTGTTGCAAACCGGTCCGTCAGCCCTCATCGTGACCAGGGGTGGCGACGGAGCGAATGGGTACCTGGCCGATGGTTCCAAGGTTTCGGTTCCGGTGAAACCTGTTCAGGTTGTCGACACAATCGGCGCGGGCGACACGTTTAATGCTGGGGTTTTGACCGAACTCAGCCGCGCAGGGAATTTGACAAAGCAGGGGCTGCGCAATCTGACCTCCGAAAGCTTGCGGGCGGCCATGACGTTGGGCGCAACTGTTGCCGCAGTAACAGTATCACGCGCCGGGGCAGAACCGCCCTGGGCACATGAGATTTGATTGTCGGCAAAAACCCGAAAAAACGAACTGGTGACAATCGCATCAAGTCCGAGGGCCGTGGCTGCGGAGTTTGCGACCGCCTGGCAGTCTCATAAACTACGTTAGGCCACGGCAGAAAAGTATCTATCGCTTCCGGGCAATGATCCACACGGGATGATATGTCAACGAGACCCCGCGATCCGTGCCGAACTCCTTAGCGTATACGTTTTCGAACCGAGCCAGCGTGGACTTGGTCCATGTTCCTTGCGCCCTGCCGTTTACACCTGTTCTTCGCAAATACCTAAGAACCTCGCGGGGCGTATCGAAGTAGGTTCGCCTCAGGCTTTCACCAACGGCCAATACCTGCATTGGGCCGTCGACAGCAGCGGCAAGAGCAGCCGGAGTAGTAAGACCCGGTGCACGCGCTGTTGATCCGATCGCGCTAAGCTCTCGATATTGCTGGGGGCCAAAACCCGAAACCGCTAACCACCCGCCGGGCTCTAGCGCGTCCATCGCTCTGTGAAGCAATTGCAACGGGCTTTCCATCCATTGGATCATCGAAGCCGAGGCGATCAGATCAACCCGGGAGGGCCAGTGAACTTCACGCGCATCACCGGCAATGAACGTGGCCTTTTCCGCATCCGCTGTTGCCTGAGCCTGTGGTGCGATGTCGTTCAATATGAAGTTTGGCAGGTGAAAGCTTTGTCGCATCAGACGGGTCAGATGCCCTGTGCCACATCCCAGCTCGAAGACAGTTTCAAAGCGGTCCGGAGCTCCGGCACGACGCAGTTCAGACACCAGCTTGCCTGCGACCCAGGCTTGTTGACTTGCTGTGTCGTGGTAGGTTTGAAAGCTTCTGCTAAAGCTCCGCTGCACCCTGTCTGCCAGTTGCGCTGTCATGATACCCAACTCGCCCAACTTTGCCCCGGTAGGAATGGTACGTGCGGCGCCGCCACACGCTCGACGCGGGCCGAGGTTGAGGCCCATGCGGCTTCTTGCGCCAATGTCGGAATGATCCGGTCGTTTGTGGGTATCCACACCCTGTCAAAACCCGGATCAGGGGCAGGCCCGCGTTGGATCACGGCAAAAAGCTCCTGTTGCGCCGCTGCGATGTCCAGTTCCGGGGGCTCACTTGGCAAACCTGCACGGCGGCAGAACTTGGCGAAGCTGCGCTCGGAAAGCTGAGCCGCTGTTGCCTTGATCATGTCGGGCGCAATACCACGTTCCGGGCACGCAGGGTGCAAAGTGCCGCTGATGGCGATCAATCGGTCGGGACGAAAGCCCGAGCACGCCAGCCAATGCGCAGCCGACGAGACACCGAAGGAAAAGGCCAGCATATCAATGTGATCGAAACGGGCGAGATCAGGCAGGGGATCATCGAGACTGATGTAGCCTTCCACCAACAGAGTATTTCCGCCCCCCGTAAGACCCCGGAACGGAGCATCGCCCAGTGCCCATCCACCAAACACAAGGGTCAGAGTACTGTCATCTGATTGCGCCAGCCAACGGCTTTTCATTTCTGCCCCCCAGCCAGAGCAAGCATCGCGGACGTTACCCTGCTCAGTTCGTCAGGTGAAATAACATAGGGAGGCATGCAATAAATATTGCGAGCAAACGGGCGCAACCACACACCGGTTTCCGTAGCCAACCCATGTGCGATGGAGGGGTCGACCCGCTCATCCATCTCGATGACGCCAATTGCGCCGAGCACGCGCACATCTGTAACACCGGGCAAATTGCGTGCGGGCGCGAGTTCGGCCTTCATCTGCTGCGAGATTGATGCAACTTCCTGCTTCCAGTTTCGCTGTTGCAACTGGTCGAGGCTCGCCACCCCTGCCGAACAAGCCAGAGGGTTGGCCATGTAGGTGGGACCGTGCATCAAAACTCCGGCCTCACTTTCACCGATCCCGCGAGCGACGGCCTCAGTCGCGATAGTGGCGGCCAAGGTGATATGCCCACCGGTCAGCGCCTTGCCAAGACACAGGATATCCGGAACCACCCCGGAGTGATCCATTGCAAACATCTCGCCACTGCGTCCGAATCCGGTCGCGATCTCATCGAAGATCAGCAAAACGTCATGCGCATCACACAAGCCACGCGCCCCACGTAACCAGGCGGGGTGATAGAAATACATCCCACCTGCGCCCTGCACCACCGGTTCAAGGATCAGTGCGGCGATCCTGTTGCCTTTGTCGTTCAGCAGCGCCTCCAGCGCCTCCAACCCGTTCTTGGAAGGATCGTCGAGCCACACATCGCCAAATTGAATGTGAGGGCGTGGCAGAAAGTGCTGGATCGACAACGCACCGCGAAATAGGCCATGCATCCCGTTGACGGGATCACAAACGCTCATCGCCTTCCATGTGTCGCCATGATAGCCACCCCGGATCGTGGCAAATTCAGACCGTTCGCCCCGGTCTTTGGCAATCTGGTACTGGACTGCCATCTTCAACGCGACTTCGATCGCGACCGAGCCGCTGTCGCTGTAGAAAATGCGATCCAGGCCATCTGGCAGAAGGTCGACCAACCTGCGGCCAAGTTCCACGGCGGGTTCGTGGGTCAGACCGCCAAACATCACATGCGGCAGTGTATTCAGCTGCTTTTGCATCGCATCGATGATGGCCGGGTGCCTGTGCCCATGCACCGTACACCACCAGGACGACATTGCGTCGATCATTCTGACGCCATCAGCACGCGTCAGCCAGACACCTTCTGCCCCGGTAATCAGGTGCATCGGGCCGGGTTCAAGCACATGTGTATAAGGGTGCCACAGATGGCGCGCATCAAATTCCAACGGGGTCACAGGAACCTCCGAATGGTCGCCACATCGATTGCCGAAAATGCGCTGTTCAGGCTCTGCGGTGTCAGGTCGCTCAGATATGGCAGGCGTCCCAGATGATGCACTTTACACATCTCGACGATGGTTTGCTCTACGTCCGGCACGGGGTCACCCACGAATGCGACGCCGACTACCTCGCAGCCAACAGCCCGAAGCGCCATCAGAGACAATGTGGTGTGGTTGATCGTTCCCAAGGCGGTGCGCGCAACAAGAACAACCGGAGCCTGCCATCCGGCAATCAGGTCCAGAAAGAACGACTGGCGGTTCAGCGGCACCATAAGGCCCCCTGCGCCTTCGACAACAAGAGGCCCGTCCACTTTCGGAATTTCAAGACGCGAGAGGTCAATCTCAACGCCCATGTCTTCGGCAGACAGATGCGGTGAAGCGGGCATGTTCAGCCGGTACGCTTCGGGCAGGACTTCGGCACCACTCAGCGCGCTCACGGTTTCAGTGTCTGTTGCATCCTCAAGACCAGACTGAACAGGTTTCCAGTACTGGGCCTGCAAAGCTGCCGCCAGACCAGCCGAAAACACGGTTTTTCCAACACCTGTGTCGGTTCCGGTAACGATCAGCGCGCTCATGCGGCCTCCGACTGACAGATTGTGATGGTTGAAAACAGGGCCGAGATATCCTGAAGGGTGACATTTCCGGTAATCGAGACGCGCAACCGGGATGTGCCTTTTGGGACAGTAGGCGGGCGGATACCCCGAACGTCAAAACCCTGCTGCTGCAAAGTGGCCGCCATCGCCATTGTGCGCTCGTCATCTCCCAGTACAACCGGGATGATCTGGCTGTTCAACGCGGCTGCGGGCAACCCCAGTTGCCGTGCGGCGTCATGGGCATGGCGCATACGTTCATGCGCGCCTTCAATCAGGCTGACATCCTCGGCCAGTTCCCGTAGCGCAGCACGAACCAGAGAAGCGTTCAAAGGCGACGGAGCGGTCGCAAAGATGAAGGGACGAGCCCGGTTGATCAGGGTATCAATCATCACGCGCGGACCGCAGATCAGCCCGCCTGAAACACCAAGCCCTTTACCGCAGGTATGCAATGTCAGCAGATCAGCGTTCAGGTCATGCGCAAGACCCCTGCCTCGCTCTCCGAAAACGCCGGTTGCGTGGGCCTCATCAACAACCAAAACCGCATCAGCTTCGCGCGCAAGTACGGACAGGTCTTCCAGCGGCGCCAGATCACCTTCCATGGAATACACGCTTTCGACGGCAATCCAGACCTGACCCGAACCGCCTGTAGATTGCCAGTCGCGCAATACGTTGAGTGCATCCGCAACGTCATTGTGGCGGAAGGTACGCAGGTCTGCACGGCTGGCCCGCATACCTTCATGGGCGCTCGCGTGAACCAGCGCGTCATAAAGGACCAAGTCCTCAGCCGCTGGCAACGTGGAGAAGATCGCCTGATTGGCCTGGAACCCGCCTCCCATGAACAGCGCGGCCTCAGCTCCAAAGAATGCGGCCGCTTCCCGCTCCAGCGCTTCATGTTCAGGGTGGTTGCCCCGCAACAGACGCGAACCTCCCGAACCTACAGGCACACCCCGCGACAGCGCGTCATGCGCCGCGCGCTGTAACACTTGAGATCCAGCAAGACCCAGATAGTCATTCGACGCGAAATCCAGCCCTTGCGTCGAGATCAAGGCCCGGCGGCGGTGCCGGGCTTGAAGCGCATCAAGCATCGATTCCAGTCGGTTGACTGCTTTCATTCGGCAGCTTCCGTGCAGTTTCGCGTTTCGGCTTTTTCGGCCTGAAGACCAAGTTTCGCAAACAGGACCGCGTCGGTGTCTTCTTCGGGGTTTTCTGCTGTCAAAAGCGTTTCGCCAACAAAGATCGAGTTGGCACCGGCGAAAAAGCACATCGCCTGCATCTCGTCACTCATGTCGCTGCGCCCGGCAGAAAGCCGCACATAGGACTTGGGCATCAGAATGCGGGCCGTTGCAATGATCCGCACAAAGTCGATCGGGTCAATCGGCTCGGCGTCGGCAAGCGGGGTATCAGCCTGCGGCATCAACATATTGATCGGCACCGAGTCAGGTGGAGGCGTCATGTTGGCCAATGTCAGCAACATGTCGATACGGTCGCCAGTATGTTCACCCATCCCCAGAATGCCACCCGAGCAAACCTTGATCCCGGCTTCCTGTACCCGGTTCATCGTGTCAATCCGATCCGCAAAAGTACGGGTGGTGATGACTTCGGAGTAATAGCGTTCCGAGGTGTCAATGTTGTGATTGTAATAGTCCAAACCGGCGTCGCGCAGCTGAACCACCTGGGTGTCGTCGAGCATACCCAGCGTCATGCAGGTTTCCATGCCCAGTTCCTTGACGCCCTCGACCATCGCGACCAGCGCATCCATGTCACGCGCCTTTGGCTCGCGCCACGCCGCCCCCATGCAGAACCGGGTCGCGCCACCATCGCGGGCTTTCTTGGCCTCGGTCAGAACGCTCTGAACCTCGATCAGCTTCGATGCGGGCAAGGTTGATCCATTGCGGGCTGATTGCGAGCAATAGGCGCAATCCTCGGCGCAGCCACCAGTCTTGATCGACAATAGCTTCGAGGTCTGGATCTGGTTCGGATCAAAGTTTTCGCGATGCACGGTCTGCGCACGAAACAAAAGATCCATCAGCGGAAGATCGTGAATAGCTTGCGCAGTTTTACGGGTCCAGCCGGAGTGTGGGATGATCATTTTATCTATAAAACTCTCTGCAGCTTGCGTTGCTGTGGATTTATTATCGATAAAACTTGAATACGCAACTGTGTTGGCGCAAACGATCTTAAATCAAGCGGAAATGCCGCGCCTTCAGAAATCGAGCCCCAGATCGACGGTGCGGGCAGAATGCGTCAAGGCACCGGACGAGATGTAATCAACCCCTGTCGCCGCGATCGATGCGACCCGTTCCAAGGTCACGTTGCCGCTGGCTTCAGTCTTCAACCGCCCGCCCACCATGGCAACCGCTTCGCGCAGCATGTCATTGTCCATGTTGTCCAGTAAAACAACCGAAGCCCCGCCAACGTCCAGCACTTCGGCAAGCTGGTCCAGTCGATCAACCTCAATCTCGACCGCCATCATGTGACTGGCCTTTGCCTTAGCGGCTTCAAGAACCTTACGGATGCCGCCTGCCGCAGCAATGTGATTGTCCTTGATCAGGATCGCATCTGACAAGGAATAGCGGTGGTTGAAACCGCCACCGTGCAGCACGGCCTGTTTTTCCACGATGCGCAGACCTGGCGTTGTCTTGCGTGTACAGGTCATACGGGCTGTTGTGCCGTTGGTCTGCTCCACAAATGCGGCTGTCATTGTGGCAATACCCGTCAGGCGACCGGCAAAGTTCAGAGCGACACGTTCGCCGGACAGGATCGATGCGGCAGAGCCCTTGATGGTCATCAGCGTATCACCGCGTGCGCAACGCGAACCATCCTTGATCCGCATGTCAACCTCAAGCGACGGATCCACAAGCCGGAACGCGATTGCAGCAACTTGCATCCCCGACACGACAGCGTTTTCGCGCGCGTTCAGTCTGGCTGTATAGGTTGTTTCCTGTGGGATAACGGCACGGGTTGTCACATCACCGTAGCTTCCCAGATCCTCCATCAGCGCAGCGCGGACCACGGGTTCCAGAATCAGATCCGGCAGGATTGCATATGTCATGACAGTTCCTCGCAGGCTTTGGCCCGAATGCTCATTGCTTCGGACAAATACATCCGGGACCGCTCTCCGGGCCCATCATTGGCTTTTGGAAAGTCGGATCGCTTGTGCGCACCGCGGCTTTCTTCGCGCTGCAAGGCTGCGGCAGCGATCAAGGTCGCGGTTGCACACATGTTGCGAAATGACGGGCAGGCATCGTGCTGCGCCTCCAACTGCGCTATAGTTTGCAGAGCACGGATTAGGCCCGCCCGGTCCCGGACAACGCCCACGTCGCGCGTCATGGTTTCGCGCAACTCCTGGATAGATTTTGTTGTGTCCGGGGACATTACCTGAACAAACTGCAATGCAACGGGGTCGGCATTTGACACCACCGGAACGGATGCCCCGATACTTTCGGCGCAGATGCGTGCAAAGACAAGCGCCTCAAGCAACCCGTTCGAGGCCAACCGGTTGGCACCGTGAAGGCCTGTCGAAGATGCCTCGCCGCAGACCCAAAGCCCGTCAAGTGTCGCGCGACCGTCAGTGTCGGTGGCAATACCGCCCATGTGATAATGCGCTGCCGGTGCGACCGGAATCGGTTCGTTGACCGGGTCGACGCCATTGCGCGTGCAGTATTCAGCAACTGCCGGGAACAGGTCCGTTATCTTCGAGCCCAATGCGGTGCGGGTGTCCAGCTTGGGTCGGTTACCTGCCTGCGCTTCGGCAAAAATTGCACGTGCGACGACGTCTCGCGGGGCGAGTTCTGCGTCCGGATGAACGGATAACATGAACCGCTCACCCTTATTGTTGATCAGGGTCGCCCCTTCGCCGCGCAATGCTTCGGTTGCCAGCGGTGCCGGATCTTCGCCAACATCCATTGCCGTCGGATGAAACTGAACGAATTCGGCGTCAGCAATAAGTGCACCAGCACGCGCGGCCATCCCGATGACCTGCCCGCGAATGCGCGCCGGGTTGGTCGTCAAGGCATACAACCCGCCAGAGCCACCCCCGGCAAGCAACACAGCAGGCCCGCTGAGCGTAACGGGCTCGGACCCCGTTTCTGATGCGTCCTGAACTGTGACACCAGTCACCCGACCGTTGGATACGTCCAGCGCCGTGGCAAGGACACCTTCCAACACCTGAACCGAGGGCGTTTCATGCACCCGTTCGATCAGGGCAGCCATGATTTCACTACCTGCCTGATCCCCTTTCACCCGTACGACACGCGCGAAGCTATGCGCCGCTTCGCGTGACAACACATAACTGCCATCCTTGGTGCGATCGAATGGCGTGCCCAATGTCGTCAGGTCGAGGATATATTGACGCGCCTCGCGCGTGACCAGATCGGCAACAGCCGGAACGACTATGCCAGCGCCAGCCATTACGGTGTCCAGGCTGTGGCTTTCCGGGCTGTCCGACAAATCCATTGCTGCGGCCACACCGCCTTGCGCCCATGAGGAACTTGCACCTTCACCCAAAACATCGGGTGAGATTACAACCACTGGTCGCGGCGCGAGCTTCAGTGCTGCATAAAGCGCACCGATGCCAGCCCCCACAATAATGACGCGATCCGTGGTGACTTTGGTCATTTCAGATCAAATGCCAAGCTTGCGGGACAGATCGATCATCGCCTGAACGGATTTGCGCGCCTTTTCAGCCACATCTTCGGCGACCTCGACCTGCCCTTCCATCGTGTGCAGGGCGTAGAGGATCTTTTCAAGCGTGATCTTCTTCATATACGGGCACATGTTGCATGGCCCGACAAATTCGACCTCGGGCAATTCATCGGCAATGTTGGATGCCATCGAACACTCGGTGATCAGCATCGCCTTTTTCGGCTTTTCATCATGCACGTATTTGATGATGCCGCTGGTCGAACCGGAATAGTCTGCCTCGGCCACCACATCCGGCGGGCATTCAGGATGCGCAATCAGCCGTGTTCCCGGGTTCCATTCGCGGAAGTCGCGCAGGTCCTGTGCCGTGTATTGTTCGTGCACGATGCAAGAGCCAGGCCAATACACCACGTTCTTGTGGCTTTGATTGGCAACATTTTGCGCCAGATACTGATCCGGTGTCATGATGACCGTATCACTTTCCATGGCGTTCACGATCTGAAGCGCGTTCGAAGAGGTGCAGCAGATATCCGAAGCTGCTTTGACCTCAGCAGTGGTGTTTACATAGGACACAACCGGCGCGCCGGGGTACTTGGCGCGCATTTCATCGATTCCCTCAGCGGTGATCGATTCTGCCAACGAACAACCGGCATCCATGTCGGGCATCAGAACAGTCTTCTGAGGGCTGAGGATCTTTGATGTCTCGGCCATGAAATGAACACCGGCCTGAACGATCACATCTTCTTCGACCTCACTGGCCTTGATCGCAAGCTGCAAACTGTCCCCAACGAAATCGGACACACCGTGAAAAATCTCGGGCGTCATGTAATTGTGCCCAAGGATCACGGCGTTACGTTCTTTCTTGAGCGTATTGATGGCCCGCACGTAAGGCGCGTAGATCGCCCAATCTGGTGGGCTGACCACGCGATCCATGCGGGCAAACGTGTCTTTCATCTCATTGGCCAGAGAGGCCGATGGGGCAAGGTCATAAACGTCCGAAATCACCGAGCGGACATGTGCAATATCGAGCAACGGGTAGCCACCTTTGTCAGTTGCCTTCAACCCCTCGGGGCTGCTGAACGGCTTAGCCCTAGCCGAAACAGTACCGGTTCGAAACCGGAAAATGTGACGTTAGCGCTAAGGCAAACCGACAAAACAAAGGTTGGCGTGGTAGTCAGCCCAAAATGCCCGGCAATCGCAGCCCATGTTCACGCGCGCAGGCTTTCGCGTCCTCGTACCCTGCGTCCGCGTGACGCCAGACACCTGACGCGGGATCATTCCAGAGCACCCGTTCCAGTCGCTTGGCCGCGGCATCTGTTCCGTCTGCACAGATGACGACGCCCGCATGCTGGCTGAAGCCCATACCAACCCCGCCACCATGATGCAGCGAAACCCAGGTCGCACCCGACGCCGTATTGACAAGCGCGTTCAGCAGCGGCCAGTCCGAAACAGCATCCGAACCGTCCTTCATCGCCTCGGTCTCGCGGTTGGGTGAGGCAACAGAGCCACTGTCGAGATGGTCTCTGCCGATGACGACCGGAGCTTTCAATTCGCCGTTTCTAACCATCTCGTTGAACGCCAGCCCAGCCTTGTGGCGATCTCCCAGCCCGATCCAGCAGATCCGCGCTGGCAAGCCCTGAAACGCAATACGCTCCTGTGCCATGTCCAACCAGTTGTGCAGATGGGTATTGTCGGGGAACAGTTCCTTCATTTTGGCGTCGGTCTTGTAGATATCTTCAGGGTCGCCGGACAACGCACACCAGCGGAAGGGTCCGATACCCCGACAAAACAGCGGGCGAATATAGGCGGGCACGAAGCCGGGGAAGGCAAAGGCGTTCTCCAACCCTTCATCCTGCGCAACCTGTCGGATGTTGTTACCGTAATCCAACGTCGGCACGCCCGCGTTCCAGAAGTCCACCATTGCAGCGACGTGCTGCTTCATCGAAGCACGTGCAGCCTTTTCGACCGCCTTCGGGTCACTTTCGCGCTTGTCTTTCCATTGCGCCATGGTCCAACCAAGCGGCAGGTAGCCATTTACCGGATCGTGGGCACTGGTCTGATCCGTGACAATATCGGGGCGCATCCCGCCAGCTTGCATCCGAGCGTAAATTTCCGGGAAGATTTCAGCGGCATTTCCCAACAGACCAACAGATTTCGCTTCGCCCGCCTTGGTCCAGCGATCAATCAATGCCAGCGCTTCATCCAGCGTCTCGGCCTTCTCGTCCAGATATTTAGTGCGCAAGCGAAAGTCGATGCTGTCCGGGTTGCATTCCACGGCCAGACAACAAGCCCCTGCAAAGACAGCGGCCAGAGGCTGCGCGCCGCCCATTCCACCCAGCCCCCCGGTCAGGATCCACTTACCTGTCAGGTCACCGCCATAGTGCTGACGTCCGGCCTCGGCAAAGGTTTCATACGTGCCCTGCACGATGCCCTGTGTACCAATATAGATCCACGAGCCAGCGGTCATCTGGCCGTACATCATCAGACCTTTCTTATCGAGCTCGTTGAAGTGGTCCCAATTGGCCCAGTGCGGCACAAGGTTCGAGTTTGCAATCAATACGCGGGGTGCATCGCTATGGGTGCGAACAATGGCAACCGGCTTGCCGGACTGGACGACCAGAGTTTCATCCTCTTCCAGATCCTTCAGGCTGGCAACGATGGTGTCAAAATCCTTCCACGTCCGTGCCGCGCGGCCAATCCCGCCATAGACCACCAGCTCATGCGGGTTTTCGGCCACGTCAGGATGCAGGTTATTCATCATCATCCGCAACGGCGCTTCGGTCATCCAGCTTTTGGCGTTCAGTTCAGGTCCGGTGGGTGGAAAGATGTCACGGGTGTTTTTGCGAGGATCGGTCATCGGGCAAGCTCCAATGCTGTGTCATTGAGGACGTCTAGAATGTCTTTCAACCAACGCCGGAGACGGGTGGCTTTGGCGGTGTCAAAAGTCCAGGGTGGCGTTTCTGATGTCAGGTAGGTCGACTGCGCCAACTCCATCTGGATCGCGTGAATACCGTTATCCGGGCGTCCGTAGTGCCGTGTCGTCCACCCGCCCTTGAAGCGCCCGTTCAAAACGGTGCTGTAAGGGGATGAAGAGGCGAATTCATGAGCAATTGTTTCGATTTCCGGTGCACAGGTCATCCCGTTATTTGTGCCAATGTTCATGTCGGGCAAAACGCCGTCGAACAGAAAAGGAATGTGACTGCGGATTGAGTGGCAATCATACAGCACAGCGATTCCGTGGATCGCCTTCACCCTTTCCAGTTCGGCCAGCAAAGCGGCATGATATGGCGCATGAAATGCGTCACGTCGTTCAATGGTATCTTTTTCAGTTGGAAGGATGTCCCAGATATCCTGCCCGTCGAAATCCGTAAGCGGCACCAAGGTCGTCGTGTTTTGGCCAGGATAAAGAGAAGTACCGCCTGGGTCACGATTGGCATCGATCACATAGCGATGAAAGGTGGCCCGCACCGTGGTAGCACCGGGCAAAAGCCCGTCGTAGAGCATGTGGATGTGCCAATCCGTATCTTTCAGCGCCCGACCCCGAGCATTCAGTTTGGCATCAATCGCCGCAGGCACATAAGTGCCCGTGTGAGGCAGGCCCAAAACAATTGGACTACCACCCTGAACTACCTCGACCGGATCAGTCATGCGCCAAGCTCCGGCATGGCGACACCGGTGCTTTCGGCAATCTCACCGCTTGCAATAAGGGCCGAGGCTGCTTCTATGTCATTTGCCATGTATCTGTCATCTTCTAACGCCGGTACAACCGAACGCAGGCGCGCCATGACACCTTGAAGGCTTTCACTGGTTGGCAGCGGCGCGCGATATTCAACCCCTTGCGTTGCACACAGCAACTCGACCCCAAGGATACGCTCCAGATTGGTCACCATTTGCCCCAGCCGCCGCGCACCATGGGCGGCCATTGACACGTGATCCTCCTGATTGGCCGAAGTTGGTGTTGAATCTGTGACGCAAGGATTGGCCAGATGCTTGTTTTCGCTCATCAGCGCGGCTGTCGTGACTTCGGCAATCATCAGGCCAGAGTTCAATCCGGGGTTGGGTGTCAAAAAGGGAGGCAAATCAAAGCTGAGTACCGGATCGACGATCAGCGCGATACGCCGCTGCGCAATCGCCCCGATCTCGGCCACCGCCAGAGCAATCATGTCGGCGGCAAATCCGACCGGTTCTGCATGAAAGTTTCCGCCTGATACGATCAACCCGGCCTCGGCCAGAACCAGAGGGTTATCGGTGGCGGCGTTGGCCTCGGTTTCCAGGGTTACTGAAGCCTGACGCAGCACATCCATCGCGGCGCCAACAACCTGCGGTTGGCAGCGGATGCAGTACGGGTCCTGAACCCGCGTATCACCGTCCCGGTGGCTCTCGCGAATGACCGACCCAGCCAGTAGCGCGCGCATGGTTGCGCCCGCTTCGATCTGGCCTCGGTGACCACGCAAGGCGTGAATTTCGGGTTGCAAAGGCGCGGTAGACCCCATGATCGCATCAGTTGTCAGGGCTGAAGTGACCAAAGCGCTTTGCGCCGCCCGCCACGCGCCGAAAAGCCCCGACAGCGCAAACGCCGTGGAAAACTGAGTGCCGTTGATCAGTGCCAACCCTTCCTTGGGGCCAAGTTCAACCGGGGTCAAACCTGCCGCTGCCAGTGCGTCGCCGCCAGGCATGGCTGTACCGCCAAACTCAGCTTCACCATCGCCCATCATGACGGCTGCCATGTGCGACAGTGGTGCCAGATCGCCAGAAGCACCAACAGACCCCTGTGCCGGGATCACCGGTGTCACGCCTGCGACAAGCATCGCTTCCAGCAGGTCAATCAGCTCCAACCGCACACCCGACGCGCCACGTCCGAGGCTGAGCAGTTTGAGCGCCATCATGAGCCGCGCAACAGCACGCGGGATCGCTGGTCCAACGCCACAGCAATGGGACAAGATCAGGTTGCGTTGCAGCGTCGCGGTATCCTCGGCCGCGATCTTGACGCTTGCCAGTTTTCCAAAACCCGTATTAACACCGTAAACGGCGGCTTGACCAGTCGCCGCCTCAATAATGCGAGCGTGCGCCGAGGCTATGGCAGGCCTGCAAACCGGGTCCAGCCGAACGGCGCATTCCTGGCGGAATACCTGTTCCAGCTGCGCCAGAGATACAGCACCGGGAGTTAACGTCAGAGTGGTCAAAATGCGCCTCCGAATATGCGGGCGTGAAGGGGATTAAAACCGATGCGGTAGGAAAGCTCGGCCGGGTGAGTGACATTCCAGACGGCCAGATCCGCCCGCAGGCCCTGAACGATCCTGCCGCAGTCTCTCAGGCCCAGTGCACGCGCGGCATTCACGGTGACTCCTTTCAAAGCTTCCTCAGGTGTCATTCGAAACAAAGTGCACCCCATGTTCATTGCAAGCAAAAGCGATGTCATCGGAGCCGAACCCGGGTTGCAGTCGGTCGCAAGGGCCATTGGCACCTCGTACATGCGCAACAGGTCAACAGGCGGTTGTTGCGTCTCGCGCAGGGTGTAGAAAGCCCCAGGCAGGATCACGGCCACCGTGCCTGCCGCTTCTATGGCTTTGACACCGCTTTCGTCCAAATACTCGATATGGTCGGCAGAAAGCGCACCATAGCTTGCAGCAAGTTTCGCGCCACCCAGGTTGGACAGTTGTTCGGCATGCAATTTGACCGGCAGTCCTAGTTCCTTGGCAACGTCAAACAGTGGCACCAGTTGGTCGGGCAGGAAGGCAATCCCTTCGCAAAATGCGTCAACTGCGTCTACCAAACCCTCGGCATGAGCCGTGCGAAGCGTCGGAATGCAAATCTCAGCAATGTACGCCTCGGGCCGGTCTTTATACTCGGCGGGTACAGCATGAGCGCCCAGAAAGCTGGTCGCTATGCGCACCGGGCGGCTTTCCTGCAGGGCCCGCGCGGCGCGCAGCATGGTCAACTCAGTTTCTTGATCCAGCCCATAGCCCGATTTGACTTCGATCACCGAGACCCCTTCGGCGATCATCGCGTCCACGCGCGGCAGAGCCTGCGCGATCAAATCCTCTTTACTGGCCGCACGTGTGGCTTTCACGGTCGAAATGATCCCTCCGCCTGCGCGGGCCACCTCTTCATAGCTGGCACCGTTAAGGCGCATCTCGAACTCAGCCGCGCGGTCGCCGCCATGCACCACATGGGTATGGCAATCGATCAGAGCCGGCGTCACCAGCCGCCCGTCCAGCGAGGTTGGAGAGAACGTCGCGTATTCTTCCGGTAACTGCATCTTCGGACCGACCCATGCAATCCGGTCGCCACGCACGACAATCGCCGCGTCTTCGATCAATCCGTATGCATCCGCACCAACCATGGTAGCGGCGTGCAGATCTGTGAACAGATGATCGTGGGTTTGCATTCGAATCCCTCTTCGGTGCAATTCTCTCTTTTCTGGTACAGGTCTTTATGGCATATGTCTATTCATAAAACCGGAGGTAGGAATGACGGTCATATTCGCAAAACGGGCCTTTCTGGCAGCCGGCTGGGCAGAAAACCTGCGAGTCGAGATCAAGAATGGTCGTATCGCGCATCTGACAACCGACGCGGTCGCGCAAAACGGCGACACCTGCGTTGACACTCTCCTGCCCGCTTTGGGCAACCTTCACAGCCATGCCTTTCAGCGCGCCATGGCGGGAATGACCGAATATCGGTTGGCTGGCCGTGACAGTTTCTGGACTTGGCGCGATCTGATGTATCGTTTCACAGCCCACCTGAGCCCTGACCAAATTCAGGCCATCGCCGCGCAAGTCTATGTTGAGATGCAGGAGGCCGGGTACGCGTCGGTCGGGGAATTCCATTATCTGCACCACCAACCGGACGGGCAGCCCTATGACAGGCTTTGCGAACTCAGCGACCGGATCATGGCCGCCGCCGCCGAGACCGGAATTGGCCTGACCCATCTGCCCGTTCTGTACAGCTATGCAGGAGTTGGAGAAAAACCGCTGGAGGCCGGGCAGCGACGCTTTGGCAATGATGTGGGCCGTTTTTGCGAACTTGTCGCGCAGGCGCGGGATGCGCTCGGTAGTCTTCCCGACGACTGTCGCGTCGGCATCGCGCCACACTCCTTGCGCGCCACCTGTCCGCGCGATCTGGCGCAAGTTGTAGCATCACAAAGTTCCGGTCCAATTCATATTCACATTGCCGAACAACCCAGAGAAGTTGAGGAAGTTCAGGCTGGCCTTGGCGCGCGTCCGGTCGAATGGCTGCTGGATAATGCCCCGGTTGATTCCAACTGGTGCCTGATCCACGCAACCCATATGACCAACGAAGAGACTCGCGCCATGGCCCACAGCAATGCCGTTGCCGGTCTGTGCCCGGTGACAGAAGCCAACCTGGGCGATGGGCCTTTCAATGGCCCTGTCTATTTGAATGCAGGCGGCGCTTTTGGCGTGGGATCAGACTCCAACGTGTTGATTTCCATGACCGAAGAGCTCCGCACACTCGAATATTCGCAACGACTGCGCGACCTGTCACGTAACGTGCTGGTGGTTGGTGAAGGTTCTGTCGGACAAACCCTTTACCGCGGCGCAGCTATTGGCGGCGCGCAGGCGCTAGGCCGCAATGCTGGGCAAATTGCCGAAGGAATGCTGGCTGATCTTGTCGCCATTGACAGCCAAGCCCCTGCCCTTTGCGCATTACAGCCCCAGCAGTTGCTGGATGGTTTTGTCTTTGCCGCCAAAGATAATGTCGTTACTGATCTTTGGTCCGCAGGCCGACATCAGGTTCAAAACGGGTATCACGTCATGAGGGATAAGGTCGCGCGTAACTACAAACGGGCAATAGGTGAGCTTCTGGCTGAGCTTTAGCTGGGGGCCTTATTGAAACTCACGCGAAGGATCTTGGCACCAGCAGCGGGCCTGACCGTAACGGCGGCGTTCAGCGTCATTGCGTCTCCGGCCACCAGAGGCGTTTTGTCTGACATATGGGCCATTCCCGAGGCGACAAAGATAAACTCGCCCGCCGCCCCCTCGAATTCCTGATCATTTGCAAAAACGTTCACTACCACAACGACGTCCTTTGGATCGTAGATCACATTGAACGCACGACACGGCCCGTCCAACAGCCGCGCATTCAGCGCGAGCGCCCCGTCGAACGAAAGCGGCAGCAAAAGGCGTGCCGTTAAAACGCCGCTATCGCCGAGCAAATCAAGCCCTGCCCCTTCGATGATCGTGTGTACGCGCGACATCCCTGGAAATCGGGAAAATGGCCCATCCCGATCGATCCGGGCCACACTAATACGCCAGGCGACGTGCTCGCCGACCCGCTTCGCGGCAAGTTCGGTTGTTATACCGCCACCATTGGCCCATTGCGTAACCGCGCAATCCTGCAATCTGATAAGGTTCTGGGTCAAATTCTTTGCATCTCACCGTTAACCTAGACATAATACTAATAAGTTCAAAAAATATAGTGAGCACAATGTGAACGAGCAGAAAAACGTCGGCTTCCAGGATGTCCGCGATGAAGTTCTGAATCGCATCCAGACCAGAATCTGGCCGCAAGGCAGCTTGCTGCCTACCGAACTGGAGCTTGCCGCCGAGTTCGGTTGTGCTCGTGCAACTGTCAATCGCGCTCTGCGTGAACTTGCTGATCAGGGTATTGTCACACGGAAACGCAAAGGCGGCACGCGTGTGGTCACAACACCGGTCAAACAAGCCCGACTGCCTATTGCGGTAGTCCGGCAAACCATTGAAGATATGAATGCCGAATACCGATACGCGTTGGTCAACCGTACGCTGATAGATTGTCCGGCATGGCTACAAGCCAAACTCGGACTGCCCGAGGGTACGCAAATTCTGCATTTGCGCTGTATGCACCATGCCGATAATCGCCCCTTCCAGTACGAGGAACGATGGATCAATACCGCCGCAGTACCGCACGTCATGGATGAAGACTTTCTGACCACCGGTCCTAACGAATGGTTGCTGGCCGAGGTTCCTTTTTCGAACGCGGAAATTGCATTCTCAGCTGTTCCGGCAATCGGTCCGCTTCAGGATTTTCTTTCCGTTCCGCCCGGCACCCCTTTGTTCCAGTTGGAGCGGACAACGTGGTTTCGAAAAACCCCGGTCACCTTTGTGCGCATGACCTTTCATCAGGGTTATCAAATGCGGACTACGTACTGAGGCCGTATTCGTTATTGGTGATCCCGCCGAATGCCAAAACCTCGATCCGCTACCCCGCTTGTTTCAAGTACGCACTACATCAAGTGCATGTGCATTCGGGTGGCCAGACTACCCAGAACCCAGACGGTGCCAAGGATCATGATCATCAGAACCAGTGTCGAAAACAACACCAGGTGGAGATCTTCGCGGCTGCTGCGCCGACGGTCGATATGGAGGAAGTAGACAAGCTGCAACACAAGCTGTGCCAATCCAAGCAACCCGATCGTCAAGTAAACACTAACCGTTTCAATCCCATAAGCCTGCGCCACGCCAAACATCGCCAAGGTCAGCAAAAGTGAGCCACCATACCCGATCACATAGCGCCGTCGCTCGCGACGATGCATTTCAGAGCGCCTATCCATAGGTCAGACCTCCGAAATACACGATGGTAATGATCCCAATCCAGATCAGATCGAGAAAATGCCAGAACAACGCCAGTCGCACCACGCGCGAGATAACCACATCCGTCATACCCTTGACGCGCAGCTGGATACCCAAAACGATCAGCCAAAGGCATCCAGTCGCAACGTGCAGACCATGCAGTGGGACCAACCCGAAAAAAGCCGACAGAAAACCGCTGCGCTGCGGAATGCCGCCTTTATCCGCCATAGCCATGAAGTCACGCACTTCCAGCACCAGAAAACCAAGCCCAAGCGCAAGGGTGACGCCAAACCATAAGACAATGCGACCGCGCGGCAGATTGTACTTCAACGCCAGCATGGCAAGACCCACTGTCAGGCTGCTGGTCAGCAGTATCAGGGTCTGCGCAAAGACACTTTTCAGATCAAACAACTCGTGCGGGCCGGGGCCACCTGCCTGCGCATCGATCATCGTTATGTAAATCGCAAACATCAGGCCAAAATAGACCAGATCACTCATCAAGAAGACCCAGAACCCAAAGGTGACAACCTCGGTTGCCTTGTGGGCACTGGCGTGATGTTCTCCAAGATTGATACCGGGATAGCTGTGAGTGGGCGCGCGCTTCATGTCGCCACCTCCAGATCCGGGCGGGCAAGGCCGCGGTTTTCCGGAGAAGTTTCATAATCGCGATCAACCGCCGCTTCGCTGTGGACCAATGCCAGCCAGGCTTCGTGGTCCCTTCGCACCTCTTCCGCGGGGATGGTGAGTTCTGTACTGTCATCGAATGTCCAGATGATCACCACAAGGATCATCAAAACCGTCATTAACGCCGCAAGCCACCAGATCCACCAGACCAGCGCAAACATCCATATGCCACTGAGAACGCACAGAACAAAGCCAATTCCCGTGTTTCGGGGCAGTTCGATATCTTCATAAGCGTCTGGTGTTGGATAGGCCGTTCCTTTTGCCTTCTGTGCCGTGAACTCATCCCGATCCGAAACCTTGGGGATGATCGCAAAGTTATAAGCGGGAGGCGGTGAAGGGATAGACCATTCCAATGTGCGACCATCCCAGGGATCCCCAACCGGAACACGGGTTTGGTCGCGGTCACGAATGCTGACCCATAGCTGGATCAGGACCGAGAACAATCCACAGGTAATAACAATCGCTCCGATGATGGCCACGATCATGAAAGGGTGGAAAGACGGATCGCTATAGCTGAAAGATCGGCGCGGCATGCCCAACAGCCCGACGAAGTAGAGAGGCATGAATGTCAGCAAAAAACCCCCGGTCCAGCAATAAACAGAAACCCGGCCCCAGAATTCGTTCAGTCGGAATCCAAAGGCCTTGGGGAACCAGTAATTGTATGCCGCCAACAATCCGAACAACACGCCAGGCAATAACGCGTTGTGGAAATGAGCTACCAAAAACAGCGTATTGTGAACCTGGTAGTCTACGGTGGGATTTGCCAGGATCACGCCGCTCAGCCCGCCGATGGCAAACAGCATCAAAAATGATAGCCCATAAAGCATCGGCACCGAGAACCGAATGCGTCCCCGCCACAACGTCGCCATCCAGTCATAGACTTTCACGCCGGTTGGGATCGCAATCAGCATGGTCGCGATACCAAATACCGCGTTGATCAACGCGCTTTGACCCATGGTGAAAAAGTGGTGCAGCCAAACTGTGAACGACAACACGGCGATCGACATGGTCGCAATGACAAGCGAGTTGTAGCCATAAAGCCGTTTGGCCGAGAAGGTCGCAAACACCTCGGAATAGATGCCATAAGCAGGCAAAACCAGCAGGTAAACCTCGGGGTGGCCGAACAGCCAAAACAGATTGGCATAGTTCATCATGTTGCCACCGAGGTCGTTTGTGAAAAAGTGAAAATCAAGATAGCGATCAGCGGCAAGCATCAGCGCGGCGACACCCAAAGGCGGCATGGCAAAGACGATCAGGATCGAACTGCAAATGATTGTCCAGCAATACATCGGCAGACGCATGAAGGTCATGCCCGGAGCGCGCAACTTGTAGATGGTAACGGCAAAATTGATACCGGTCAGTGAGGTGCCAATGCCCGAAACTACGATGGCCCAGATCCAGTAATCCGGCCCAACACCGGGATTGAACGCCGCGCCGGTATACGGTGGATAGGCTGTCCAGCCGCCGGTCGAAAACTCTCCAACCACCAGCGACACCATCAGCATCATGCCTGACGAAACCGTAAAGCCCAGACTAATCTGGTTTAGTCGCGGGAACGCCACATCGCGCGCACCGATCATCAGCGGGACAATGTAATTCGCTACACCAAAGACAAAGGGAACGGCAACAAAGAAGACCATGATTGTGCCGTGGGTACTGAAAAGTTCGGCAAAGTGTTCTGCTTCGAGGAAACCGACGCCGGGCCCGGAAGCCTGCTGCGCGCGCATGACAACGCCTTCAAGCACACCGCGTGCCAGCATCACGATGGCAAAGACGATATACATGATACCGATCTTCTTGTGATCGACGCTGGTCAGCCAATCGCGCCACAGGGGTGTCCACAGACGAAACCAGCTCAGCAATCCTACGACAACCACAGCGCCAATAATCACAACAGCTGCGGCTGTATTGGCCACGATCTCATTAGTATTTGGGTTCTGGATCAACCCGGCAATCGGAAAAGCGTCCCAACTCAGACGCCCGAAGAAACCTGTCTCGGTTGGCGTCATTTTTGCGCCTCCTGCCCAAATGATGCTGTTCCAGGCTGTAGATCGACCGGCAAAGGCTGACCGCTGTGGTAGCGGCTCAGGATATTCTGAAACAGGTCGTCTTCTATTGTGAAGTAGAGCGCATCATCCGGCATCCGAGATGTTCCCAAAGCGGCCTGAACCTCATCCCTGTCGGTCCGCATGGCCAGTTTCCGATAAGTTGCCACATCTAGTTGGATGCTTTTGTTACGCACTTTTTCGACCCAAGCGTCGAAATCCTCACCACTCATTGCGATGGTGCGGAACTTCTGCTTGGCAAAGCCCCGTCCGTTGTACTGAGTGTTTTCACCCTGCATCACTTCCGGCGCATCCGCGACAAGAAGTAACTGGGTGGTCATGCCCGGCATCGCATAAATCTGTCCGGCCAGCGCGGGTATCATAAACGACTGCATCACGGTATCGGTTGTCAGCGTCAATGCAACTTGCCGCTTTGTCGGAATTCCGAACTCTCCCACAGTGGCGACCCCAAGATCGGGGTACAGAAACAGCCACTTCCAATCCAGACCGACAACCTGAACCCGCAGCGCCGGATCTTCACCAAACGGTGCCGAATACGGGTCAAGCCGATGCGTCGCCTTCCAAAGATAAAAAGACAGCAAGGCCACGATTATGACAGGCACACCCCACATGACAAATTCCAGCTTGGCCGAGAAATCCCAATCCGGCGCGTAGGGCGCAATGCGGTTGCTCCGGCGGCGATACCGAAACGCTATTATCGGGACCAGCACCAATACCGGGATAACGGCCAGCAGGATCAATACGGTCGCCCGAAGCAAATGCGTTTTCTGAACTGCCGCTATTGGGCCTTGCGGGTCCATAAAGCTGTCGCTGGCCAAAGCTGGTTGCGCCGAAGCGATCAACAGGAGCACAACGACAAGCCTGAGCAAGGATGGATTGGACGAAATGACTTGTGCCACAGCTGACTGTCCTCTCCTCATCTCAATCCCATGCAACTATCGGCAAGCGGGTGAAATTTCTCAAGAGTTTTCCGAACCATAAATTGCCAACCTCAACTTACTTTCAACTTTGGGTGTAAAGAGCGACGGGTCGCGCGGCATCTTCCCGTTGACTTGCAAGGCCAGTCGGGACAGATAAATCGTCAATGCGTATTTTGCTGTTCACTCTAGGATTGATCATTCTGTCCCAGACCGCACTGGCACAGGATCGTGCAGCAATTGAACGCCAGTTTCAGTCGTGGCTGTTGGAGACGATCTGGCCCAAGGCGCAGGCCAAAGGTGTTTCACGCAACACACTGCAACAGGCGTTTTCCGGAGTTACTCTGAACTGGGACCTGCCGGATCTGGTTCCGCCCGGACATAAACGCAAAACGCCCAAGGCGCAAAAACAAGCCGAGTTTGGCTCGCCCAGCCGATATTTCAATCCGGGGTCAATTCAGGGTGCAACGTCTGTCGGGCGCAGGATGGCAAAGCAACACTCTGCGGTTCTTGCCAAAGTCGAAAGCAATACTGGCGTTCCTGCTCGTATCATTCTGGCAATCTGGGGCAGAGAAAGCGGCTATGGGCAGGTGCCAATCCGCCATGATGCGTTCAGGGTTCTGTCGACCAAGGCATTCATGAGCACACGCGCGGAATACTTCACGGCCGAGCTTATCGCAGCTCTGCAAATCGCAGAAGCGGGGCCCCTGCCAGCCCGGCAAATGAAAAGCAGTTGGGCAGGCGCGTTAGGACAACCCCAGTTCATGCCATCAAGCTATTTGGATTACGCCGCAGATGGCAACGGCGATGGACAGGTCGATATCTGGGGGTCATCCGATGATACAATCACTTCGATTGGCAACTACCTGAAACAGCACGGCTGGATCGCCGGGCGTGACTGGGGTTTCGAAGTGTCTGTGCCGGCAACCGTTTCATGTACATTGGAAGGACCCGACCAGGGGCAGTCAATTCAGCAGTGGGAAGCGATGGGCATAAACCGGGTCTCGGGCAAACCTTTTCCAGCCCACGAGATGAAGGGGGTAGGTTACCTGATGATGCCAGCAGGACGATTTGGTCCTGCTTTTCTTGTCACTCCGAATTTTTACGTTCTGAAGGAATACAACAAAAGCGATCTGTATGCTTTGTTCGTCGGCCATGTCGGTGACAGAATCCAATTTGGAAGCGACGATTTTGCAGGGCGGTGGGGCAAGGTCGGCGGTTTGTACCGTTCTGACATCGCAAAGATGCAGCGCGCGCTGGAAAGCTTGGGGTACGATGTCGGAGGCGTTGACGGCTTGCCAGGTTTCAAAACCCGCCGATCAATAGGCAGATGGCAGGAAACGATGGGTGTTGCACCTACCTGCTTTCCTGAAGCCTCGATGACAACGAAACTGGCCCGATAAGGCACCAAGCATGCGTTGAACGGTCACTCTCGACTTGCTTAAGCATCTTATCGCCGGTCGCAACAGACCGCATTTATCATCAATCTTAATAATTTCGGCTATATTGTTGCTCATTAAAAAACGGACTTGATGCGTCAGATCATGTATTTCCAAGAAGCTCGGATGTTTGCCGACGGGTTACTTGTGCCCTTAAGACACGTTACTTGACGCAACTTGCGACTAAGTGAGCCGTGTTAATTCCAGTTACGCAATCCCTTCCATCTGAGTTCTTTTTGACCGCGCAGTCCAAAACTACTTGTCATAACAAGGCGATATGCCCATCCAAAGAAAGGCACGCGGAACTCCGTTCGGGGGCTTTTCAAGGCAAGTGATGCTGCTCCAAAATATCAACTTTCCGTGATCGACAAATCGTCGCCAGATTTTTGGCACAGAGTTGTAAGGGAAGGGTCGCTGGGAACTGTCGTTCGGGCCTTGTATACAGGAAACAACGGAGTCGGCTTTTGACTCGTCTGGACCAAGGTGGCACGATTTGGTCAATAACAGCCGGCACACTGGGCATGATTGATTGACACGGTTTTGAAGACTAATAGGACATTCCGGATGTTTTCTGTTTTACCGGCCAAATTTTGATTTGAGAGGCACCATGACACGCAAAGTCACAAAAGCAGTTTTTCCAGTGGCGGGAATGGGAACCCGGTTTTTGCCGGCAACCAAGTCCGTTCCGAAAGAGATAATGACGTTGGTGGACCGCCCCCTGGTGCAATATGCAATCGATGAAGCCCGCGCTGCTGGGATCAAAGAGTTCATCTTTGTGACGTCTCGCGGGAAATCCGCGCTTGAAGATTACTTTGACCATAACCTCGTCCTCGAACAGGAACTAATGGCCAAAGGCAAAAACAAGCTTCTCGATATCCTGAACAAGACCAATATGGAAAGCGGCGCGATCGCCTATATCCGCCAACACAAAGCCTTGGGCCTGGGCCACGCCGTATGGTGCGCGCGCCGTTTGATAAGCGATGAGCCTTTTGCAGTTATGTTGCCTGACGACGTGATTGCCGCAGATAAACCATGTCTCCAACAAATGGTCGAAGCCTATGAGGAAACGGGCGGCAACATGGTGGCGACGATGGAGGTTCCGCCAGAAAAGACAAGTTCGTACGGCGTGCTGGATGTCGTCGACAGTATCGGCCCGGTCATTCCGGCCAAGAGCATGGTCGAAAAGCCTGAACCATCGAAAGCGCCTTCCAATCTGGCCGTTATCGGGCGCTATATTCTTCGACCTTCCGTGTTGAACAACCTGAACGCAATGAAAACCGGAAGCGGCGGTGAAATCCAACTGACTGATGCAATCGCCGAAGATATCGCATCCGGCGTGCCCGTTTTTGGCTACAAGTTCGACGGGCAGCGTTTCGACTGCGGCTCAAAATCCGGTTTTCTGCAAGCAACCGTTTCCTTTGCCCTTGCCCGTGACGACCTGCGTGATGACCTGAGCCAGTATCTGAATGACATCGTTGCAACTGGAAAAGCGGCCCAGTAGCCAAGGGATCACTCATTCCACAAAAAGAACTGAAAAATATCGTTGGTTATCAGCAATTCAGGGGCACGCGTATGAACAGTAAGATCTATCCAGTCATCCTGTGTGGTGGTTCAGGAACGCGTTTGTGGCCCCTGTCGCGCAAAAGCTACCCCAAGCAATTCGTCCCACTTGTCGGCAAAACCAGTCTTTTACAAGATTGTGCCGACCGGATGCTTGGGCCCTCGCATGCGCCCTATGCCAAACCACTGGTTCTAACCAACGATGGCTTTCGGTTTATTGTCCCTGAACAGTTGACAGCTGTGGGGATCGCCCCCGGCCCGATCCTGATTGAGCCTGAAGGGCGCAACACGGCCCCTGCCGTACTGGCGGCTGCGTTGTACCTTGCCTCACGTGATCCGGATGCCATCATGCTGGTTGCACCTTCAGATCATGTGCTTCCAAACAAGGCGGCTTTTCATCAGGCAGTCGACATAGGCGTGCGCGCAGTTGCCGAACGAGGCGATCTGGTGACATTTGGCATCACGCCCACTCGGCCCGAAACCGGGTATGGCTACTTAAAGCTGAACGACGCCCCAGACGCGTCCGAGGGTGCAGTTCGCCTGAATCGGTTCGAGGAGAAACCGGATCTGGAAGCGGCGCAGGCGATGGTGAAAGATGGCCGTTACCTGTGGAACTCCGGCATCTTCCTTTTTGCGGCACGTGACATCGTTGCCGCATATGAAAAATACGCTAGCACCCTTGTTGCACCTGTCCAAAAGGCCGTCGACAGCGCAAAGACAGATTTGGGGTTCCTGAGATTGGATCCTTCAGCTTGGGCTGACGTCGATGACATATCGATCGACTATGCGGTCATGGAAAGAGCTCCCAACCTCAGCGTGGTTCCCTTTTCCGCAGGTTGGTCTGATGTTGGCAGTTGGACGGCTGTTCAAGAATTGTCAGATCCTGATGAAAATGACATAGCGACACATGGGGAAGTAACCACAATCGACTGCCGCAACGTTCTGATACGATCAGAATCGCCAGCGCAGGAAGTGGTGGCAATGGGGCTTGAGAACGTTATCGCAGTTGCGATGCCAGATGCTGTGCTGGTTGCCAGCATGGATAAAGCCCAGGACGTCAAGCAGGCTGTCGCTGCCTTAAAGGCAAAAGGGGCCAAACAGGCAGATACGCTTCCGGTCGATCACCGCCCCTGGGGCTGGTTTGAGAGCCTTGTGATCGGTGACAGATTTCAGGTCAAGCGAATCCATGTGCATCCGGGCGCAGCGCTCAGCCTGCAGTCCCATCACCATCGGTCCGAGCATTGGATTGTGGTAGAGGGCACCGCCAAGGTCACAATCGATGATCGGGAACGGTTGGTCAGTGAAAACCAGTCAGTCTATATCCCGCTGGGCGCTGTGCACCGGATGGAGAACCCTGGCAAGGTGCCCATGGTATTGATCGAAGTGCAGACCGGCACCTATTTAGGCGAAGATGACATCATTCGATATGAAGACATTTATGCCCGGGATTAAGCGGCGACATAGTTCTCCACAGGCCATACTCGGGTCGGCTTATCCCCGGAGATACTCAGGTTAACAAATCATTTCCTGTGCGGTCGGCCAGGTCAGACGAGATTGACGCGCCTTACGGCAGGGTGGCGCGCAACCGATTTTCGGACCGACAGCCACAGGAGGCCCCCCGTGTCACAGATCTCACCCAGACTGCACCTGCCTTTTCTGCAACCTTCGCAGGCCCAAAAACACGTCATCCACAATGAAGCACTGCGACAGCTTGATCTGGTCGTTCAACTTTCAGTGCAGACGACCAATGCCAGCACCCCACCCGTAGTCCCCGAGCAGGGCGATATCTATGCTCTGGGCGCCACCCCCACCGGGGACTGGGCAGGACATGCAAGAGAGCTTGCCGCATGGCTGGACAACGCCTGGCATTTCTTGACCCCGTATGCGGGCTGGCGTGCCTGGGATGAGGCCACTGGTGAACTGAAGTTCTGGAATGGGTCTGACTGGCTGCCCTTGCCCGTCAATACTCAGAACCTGGATGGTATCGGGGTGGCGACAAGTTCGGACGTTACGAATCGCTTGTCTGTCCGAAGCCCGGCCACGCTTCTGAGCCACGAGGGCGGCGGGCATCAGCTGAAGATCAACAAGGCGGGTGCCAGCGATACGGCATCGCTGGTGTTTCAGTCGAACTGGACCGGCCACGCTGAAATGGGGTTATCCGGAAGTACGGGGTTCTCAATCAAAGTGTCCCCTGACGGAGGCACCTGGACGGAGGCTCTGACTTTTGACCCCACGACCGGAACAGCGGCTGGTGCAGCTGTTCAGGGTAATAAGACGGATACCACTCCGGGTCGCCTGATGCGTGCCGACTACGGCTATGGGCCGGGCAACCTTCTGGGGCCGGTATCAGAAGTTGGCGGCACACCAACCGGTGCGGTCATAGAGCGCGGAAGTAATGCCAATGGCGATTTCACGCGTTTAGCTGATGGAACCATGATCTGCACCGCCGCGTTGCCTCCTGTCGCATGCACGACCGCTGAAGGCGCATTGTTTGCAAGCGCTGCAATGACGTGGGACTACCCAGCGCCATTTTCCTCTGCGCCAAGCGTTAGTGGCAGCGCTGGATTTAACAATCGTTTCATCGGGTTTGATGTACCCGAAAACACTCAAGTCACTTGCAGAGCCCTCTCGGTAACTTCGGATACAGCGGCTTTTTCACCAAGTGTCATCGCCATAGGGCGCTGGTTCTGAGTACAGCTGCCGCCTGAACTTTGGTTCGGGCGGTTTTTGTGTAGTCGACCCATTTCTTTAGCAATCGCCGATTTCATTGGACCCGCCACAGACGCCTTGCTCCGGGCGAAAAGCGAGCGACGCAACACCACTCGCCTGGTGGCTGTCTACTGCTGATCCATGCCCAGAATTGTATCTTCTCAGCTGACAATGGCCTTGATTCAACAGTTTCTGCGCTGCACGACGGATTGTAAAAACTTTGTTCCCGCACTTGTTGCCTAAAAAACAACAAGAATACATGGGAACTCAGCAACCATACCTGTAAATCATTGAAACCGGCGCTGGATTCTTCGATTGTGCCCACGCCGTTGATAGTAATTGGCAAAAAAGGATTTGGCAGATGCGCATTGCAATGATCGGCACAGGTTATGTGGGCCTTGTGTCCGGTGTGTGTTTCTCGGACTTCGGACATGATGTGATTTGCGTTGATAAGGCTGAGCAGAAGATCGATATGCTCAAAGCCGGACAGGTGCCTATTTATGAACCGGGTCTGGACGTGCTGATGACTCGAAACGTCGCGGCTGGCCGTCTGAGCTTTACAACCGATCTTGCAGCCGCAGTGGACGGCGCGGATGCTATCTTTATTGCAGTTGGAACGCCAACCCGGCGTGGAGACGGCCATGCGGATCTGACCTATGTGATGGCAGCGGCGGAAGAAATCGCTCAGGCTGTCACCGGGTATACCGTTATCGTCACGAAATCGACTGTGCCCGTCGGAACAAACAGAAAAGTGCAGGAAGCAGTCAAGGCCGCCAACCCCCAGGCCGAATTCGACGTGGCTTCGAACCCTGAATTCCTTCGCGAAGGCGCGGCAATCGACGATTTCATGCGCCCGGACCGCGTCGTGGTCGGCGTGGAAAACGACCACGCAGCCGAAGTGATGGCAGAAATATATCGCCCTCTGTATCTGCGCGACTTCCCGATCCTAACCACCGATCTGGAAAGTGCCGAGATGATTAAATACGCCGCCAACGCGTTTTTGGCGACCAAGATCACCTTCATCAATGAAATCGCAGGACTGTGCGAAAAAGTTGGCGCGGATGTTAAAGAAGTTGCACGCGGCATCGGCCTTGACGGGCGGATCGGCAACAAATTTCTGCATGCGGGACCCGGCTACGGTGGTTCATGTTTTCCAAAAGACACGGCCGCGTTGGCGCGGATCGGGCAGGACCACGCGCATCCGATGCAGATCACCGAGACCGTCATCCGCGTTAATGACGAAATCAAGAAGCGGATGATCGAGAAAATTCGTGACGCATGTGACGATCATTTCAACGGCAAGACCGTGGCAGTTCTGGGTGTCACGTTCAAACCCAACACAGACGATATGCGCGACGCGCCATCACTGTCCATCGTTCCCGCCCTGATCGGCGGAGGCCCAAAGGTGCGCGTTGTTGACCCACAGGGAAAATCTGAAGGAGAAGCGCTTTTGCCGGGCGTCGAATGGTGCGACGATCCGTATATCGCCGCGCGGGGCGCAGATGTTGTTGTGCTGCTGACGGAATGGAATGAATTCCGCGCGCTGAACCTTTCTGAAATTGCGGCGTCAATGAACACAGCCAGGATGGTTGACCTGCGCAACATCTACTCGAAAACTACGGCGCTGAAGTCAGGGTTCGACACCTATGTCGGTGTTGGGCGCTGAAAGCGTGCTTCCCTCCGCACGCATCTTCAAGTGGTTGACGGATCATAGTGCGGCAGTCCAGACCCGGTAACGGCCTTGGCCGGTGACTTCACGCACCAGACCTCTCCGGGTGAACAGGTCAAAATTCCGCTGAACCGCCGCGCGCGAAGAAATGGTAAGTTCTTCCGCAAGCGGGGCCGAGACCATGGGCCACGCCGCCAGAGCATCAATCAGACGCGGGGGGGTGCGACCGCTCAAATCCTGCGTCGCGTCGCGCGCCTTGCCCTCCCAGGCACTGATCCGGTCGAGGTGCAGCAAGGCCGCAAGAACGGCTTGCCCGGCGCCCTGTATCCAAGACCCTAACTTTTCCGTCGGCCCACCCGTTCCGCGCAACGCACCCGGACCAGACAACGCCAGTGGCATGAACATTGCGCCGCCCCGCCCCATCGAAGCCGCGTGCCGCGCTGCGATGATTGCCGCCTCGGTGTCGTGTCCGACGCCCTGCGATATAGCTCGCCAAGCATGAAACGCGATCGCCGATTGTGTTACCGGGTGCAACCTTTCAGCATTCTGCATGACTTCGGCCAGATCAACGATCGCTTCGGGCGTCGCATCAGAGCCCTGAGCCAGACGGTCGAGAAACGCGGTCAACCCGCTTTCCCACCCGCCTGTAGCCGGGCCTGCGCCTGAGCTCAGACGGCGCACGGCCCAACCTGCCCGAAACAGCGCCTGCACGTCATCGTGGGTCGCGCCGATCCTCAGACCCGCCCACAAAGCCAGGCGGTCTACGCTGACCCGATCCCCTGTCCACCACCCCAGATCGGACGTTTCCATAAGTGCCAAACGGTGCGTCCACCCCTCAGGCCCCGAACGCAGCCGCTCATCCAGAGCGCCAAAGGTCAGGGCAAGATCAGCAAGCTCTGCCGACAATTCTGATTGTGCCGAATGCCAATCGCGCGGATCGAACAACGGGCGCTGATCTGATCGGGGACCAGGCAGAAAGAAATCTTCCTCCACGTCCTGGTCCGGGGGCAAAAACCAAGGGTCGTCCTCTTCTGCCGGATCTCCGTCATAGATACTGGCTGGGCCAAGATCATCGACCTCGTCTTCTGGAAGGGGCATGGTTTTCTTCGACGTCATACCCGGCATTCTTCGGGCATTTGCAACTGTTCACAAGGGTTTTCCATCAGCCCGAGAATGTACGGGTCAACACTTCCAGTTCAGCGCTTAAATCCGTATGCGGGGAACTGCCCAACAGCATATATCCATAACCGCCTTGCTCCCACTTTGCAGTTGCCAAACCGCTCAACACCGATAGTTGGACGTCGGTACTTTGGGCATTCGGTCCTTGGCGAATAACACAGAAGGCAAGTGGTCGACCCTGATCATCGGCAAAAACCACTTGGATCAAGGGCTTGCCTTTGAATGAAAGAACCTGCGCACGCTTCAGCTCCAACCCTGGCAATGCTTCCAGTATGTCCTGATTCAGCGATCGTCCCAACTCGGCTTCGGCCATTGCAAATTGCTTGGCCAGCGACGCGTCCGAGCTGTCCAGCGATGCAATCGTTTCCGGCACGTAAAGTGATTGATAGATCGCGGCCTGCTGGGCCCAGCTTAAATCTGCTGGCCGGGAGGCCCAGAATGTTACGGCGACGGCTGCAAAAGCCGCGCTGGCAGCCACCGCAACAAGACGCAGAAACCCGTTAATGCCGGGCCGCGTCGTTTTTTCCGGCAGGTCCACCTTCGGCGCTTCAGCGGGCAGGTTCTCAAAAACATCCCGAACAACTGGCGCAAACGGATCCAGCGCCATCAGACGATGTTCCAACGTAGCGTCATCTTCAACCGCAGCCTCAATAGCGCGGGTCTGAGCCTCGTCCAGGCTGCCTTCCAGATACGCTAGAAGCGTCTCGTCGGAAAACGTCATTTGCCACTCCGTCGCGCGGTGTCCGCTGCATCAATCTGCATCACGGTTTTAAGCTTCTGCCGGGCATTCGAAAGCCGGCTCATGATCGTGCCAATTGGAACCTCCAACAAGGCAGCTGCTTCGCGATAACTGTACCCCTCAACGAAGACGAGCGTTACCGCTTCGCGCTGTGCCTCAGGCAACTGCATCACTTGATTAAACACTTCAGCCGCGAAAATATTCGTTTCTGTGTCTGGTCCCGTTGCAATCAGATCCGCTTCGGGGGTCACCGACAGCGCCTGCGCGCTCCGAACCGACCGCGAACGCAGCTCATTCAGCCAGATCGACCGGCAGATTGTCATCAACCAGCTGTCCAGACGGTTATGCGACGTCACCTGATGATGTCTTTCAAGCGCGCGCAAACATGTGGCCTGCAACAAATCGTCGGCTACATCTGAGGCACCCGATAATGCCAGCGCAAACCGCCAGACACGCTTCGAATGCGTCTGAACCGCATCGCGGACGGCTTGTTCAGAAGTCATCTCAGCTCTCATCGAATGATCGCGACCTGCTTGTGTTTCTCAATCGCGGATCGGACCCGCAAGGGCAGAATTGCCATATTTAGCAGTGAAATAAAACGAAACTCCTGCTCCAAGCAGTCACGTTTGCGTCTGTAATTGTTGCAGCGCCTGTTTCTGCAACCAACTGGGTGTTGGATACTGGCCATTTGCGGCAGTTGTATTGGTTTCGACCAAAGGCATGGTGTTCCAAAGCACATTAGCCGTTCGATTGCGATTTTTGCTTGCTTGAGTTTTTTGGTATTGGTTGCGGGTTTGAGGGTTAGGTCTTATTTAGCGTGTTTGGATGTTGGGATGGGTTGGTCTGCCGCAGGG